>DATGWU010000469.1:0-1669 GCA_035299345.1 Rhizobium sp. | reverse complement strand
GACCATGACGCCACCCCAAAACCCACCATTCCGGGTCGTCATCCTCAAGGCGGACCTTCTCTACGGTGAAATGCTCGCCCGACTGGTAAAGCAGTTTCGGCGCGGAGCGCAGGCCGAGGTGTACCAGAAGGGTTTTGATGCCCTCGAAGCCATCCAGAATGCGAAGCCCGACCTGTTCATCACCGGCGCCCACGTCGAGGACATGGACGGTTTCGAGCACCTTGAGCCCTTCGTCGAGGACCGCTTGCCCATCCTCGTCGTGACCTCACGCCGCGACCCGCGGACGCTCGCACTTCTGCGAGCGCTTCGTTTCAACGGCCTTTTTGATGTGCACCGCGACGGGCACACCAACTTCAACAAAGCACTTGAGACGGTGATCGAAGGCCGGACCTACATCAGCGACACGTTTCAGCCGCACCTCAAGCGGCCTCGCCGGATCACACTCGATGAGCTGACGCAGACTGAGGAGTTGGTTCTCTCGGCCATCGGCGACGGCTCGGACGATCAAGAGGCCGCTGAACGGCTCGGACTTTCACCATTAACTGTGAATACGCACCGCAAAGCGATCATGGGGAAGCGTGGCATTCATCAGAGAGGCGAGTTGGTCCGCCATGCGGTGCAGATGGGCTACGTGCATATGACACCCGAGCGCGTCATCCACCCGGGTTTCGACCGTCGTCTGGTCAGAAAAAGCCGGGAGCAGAAACCGCCGGAACCCGGCGACAACAAGCCCGCGTGAGCGCCAATGAAACGAGGCCGGCTTTGGGGCCGGCCTCGTGCACAACGCGGACGATCAACGTCAGATCACCGCGTGATCGCCCGGAGTCGCGCATTCAGGACTTTCGCGTCGGCTTCGGCGCCGGCTGCCGTGGCCCGCGCCTTGGCGAGACGGATTTCGGCCTGAAGCAGCTGGCGCTTGAGCTGGGCGATCTCGTCCAAAGTGGCGTTGGTGCTGGAGCCGTTGGCAGTGCCGGCGAGCGAGGATTCGAGGGCGGTAGGCATGATTTTGAGGCGCGGATACGCGGGAGTTCGGGTTTCGTTATGGTTCCGGTCGGCACGCCAACGCGCCCGACCCGCCAGCAGCAAACCCGCGCACTCCCCCATCGGCAGCACCGCGCGCCTACCGAAAACGCGGGAGGTGCGGCGCTTCTTCCGAGCCCGTTGGCAGACGAAAAAGGGGGCACGAAGCCCCCGAGCTCAGTCCTCGTTGGGGAGCATGAGCGTGAGCACCGGAGCCGTTGTGTCTCCGGGGCCGATGTGCAGTTTCAGGGCGTGCTTGGTACCGGCGATGATGACCTTGAAGTGGATCTGGCCGGCGTCCTGACGTCCGGTCCGGACTGCGATCAACGCCATCCAGGAGATGTCGTGGCAGATCCCGTTGAGATCCTGACCGTCCTTTTGCAGGGCGGTTTCGATGATCGCCCACACCGTTGCCGTGCACGCGAACGGATACTTCCAGTGCTCCTGGATCGTCTCGATTCCACTGAGGTCAACCAGGACACCGTCCTCGATGGCCTGCTTGCGGGTATAGGAGTAAACGACCTCACCGAACGGGTTGTCTTGAGTCATGGTTCATGCCGTTCGGCCCGTGGGGCGTGCGTCACGACTCGTGACCTTATCGCCTACTGCCGATTGGCGATTTCGCCCCACACCCGAAAGTCAAAGCACT
>DATGWU010000468.1:0-1843 GCA_035299345.1 Rhizobium sp. | reverse complement strand
GATCGCCAGCATCAGGGGCGGCTCGCCGACCGCCTTGGAGCGGCCGATGGTCGGCTCGGCATTCTCGGACCATTCAGCGAGGCGCGTGTCGAAGATCTTCGGCCGGTCGGAAGCGAGCGGGATCTTGTAGGTGGAGGGCGCGTGGGTGCGGAGCCTGCCCTTGTCGTCCCACCAGAGCTCCTCCGTCGTCAGCCAGCCCATGCCCTGGACGAAGCCACCCTCGATCTGGCCGATGTCGATTGCCGGATTGAGCGACTTGCCGACGTCATGCAGGATGTCGGTGCGCTCCATCACGTATTCGCCGGTCAGCGTGTCGATCGACACTTCCGAACAGGCAGCGCCGTAGGCGAAGTAATAGAAGGGCGTGCCGCGCCCGGCTGCCCGGTCCCAATGGATCTTGGGCGTCTTGTAGAAGCCGGCGGCCGAAAGCTGGACGCGCGCGAAATAGGCTTGTCTCACGAAGTCGGGGAAGGGGATTTCGCGGTCGCCGACCCGCACCCGGTTCGGCAGGAAAGCGACTTCGTTCGCCGGCACCTGATAGTGCTCGACCGCGAAGGCGACGAGCCGCTCCTTGATCTGCCGGGCGGCGTCGTAGGCCGCCATGCCGTTGAGGTCTGAGCCCGAGGAGGCGGCGGTCGCGGAGGTGTTCGGAACCTTGCCAGTGGTCGTCGCAGTGATCTTGATGCGGTCGATGTCGACCTGGAAGGCATCGGCGAGTACCTGCGCCACCTTCGTATAGAGCCCCTGGCCCATCTCGGTGCCGCCGTGGTTCAGGTGGATCGAGCCGTCCTGATAGACGTGGACCAGCGCGCCGGCCTGGTTGAAGGCCGTCAGGGTGAAGGAAATGCCGAACTTCACCGGCGTCAGCGCGATACCCTTGCGGATGACCGGGCTTTCCGCATTGAAGTCGATGATCGCCTTGCGGCGGGCCTGATAGTCGCAGTTCTGTTCGAGTCCATCGACGATGCGGGCGATGATGTTGTCCTCCACCTTCTGGTGGTAGGGCGTGACGTCGCGGCCGGAGCCAGGGGCGCCGTAGAAGTTCGCCTTGCGGACATCGAGCGGGTCCTTGCCGAGCGCATAGGCGATCTCCTCGATAATCCGTTCGCCGCCGAGCATGCCCTGCGGGCCGCCGAAGCCGCGGAAGGCCGTGTTGGAAACACTATGCGTTTTCAAGGGTTGCGAGGTCAGCCTCACATGCGGGTAGAAGTAGCTCGAGTCGGCATGGAAGAGCGCGCGGTCGGTGACGGGTCCGGAAAGGTCGGCCGAATAGCCGCAGCGCGCGGCGAAATTGGCGACGAGGGCATGGATCCGTCCGTCCCCGTTGAAGGCGACGTCGAAATCCATGCGGAAGTCGTGCCGCTTGCCGGTCATGGTCATGTCCTCGTCGCGGTCGGGACGGAACTTCACGGCGCGGCCGAGCTTCTTGGCCGCCAGTGCGGCGAGTGCCGCGAAGAGGTTGCCCTGGGTTTCCTTGCCGCCGAAACCGCCGCCCATGCGCCGGACGTGGACGGTGATCGCATTGGACGGGATGCCGAGCACATGGCCGACTACGTGCTGGATTTCCGAGGGATGCTGGGTGGAGGACCAGACCTGCACCTCGTCGTCCTCGCCGGGAATGGCGAGCGCGACATGGCTTTCGAGATAGAAATGTTCCTGCCCGCCGATGCGCATCTCGCCGATCAGTCGGTTCTCGGCATTGTCGAGTTCGGCCTCCGGCGTGCCGCGTTCGAGCGTCATGCCGGCAGTGACGAGCGCTGCGCCGTTGTCAATCGCGCCGTCGATGTCGGTCCAGTGCGGCAGGTCGCGGTATTCGATGCGGGCAAGCCGGGCGGCGCGGCGG
>DATGWU010000467.1:0-3035 GCA_035299345.1 Rhizobium sp. | reverse complement strand
CGTTTTCCAAAAGGTTGCCGACCGTCTCCTCGACGTCCTGTTGCTCCATGGCGAGCACCAGCCCGGGCGCCAGCTTCAACTCGAAGCGGGTCTCCGGGTTCAGCCGCCGCATCACGCGGATCAGCCGCTCCAGTGTCGGCTCGAATTCCGTGCGCGCCAGCACCGATTCGCGCTGGGCGGCGATCCGGGCGCGGTTCAGGTAGGTGGAAACCTGACTCTGCATCGCCTCGGCCTGGGCGGTGACGACGCTCGCCTGCGATTTCGGCAGCGCCCGCGTCTCGTTGAGCAGCACGGCGATCGGCGTCTTCAGCGAATGGGCGAGATTGCCGACCTGCATGCGGGCGCGCTCGACGATGCGCCGGTTGCTGTCGATGAGCGCGTTGATCTCGTTTGCGAGCGGCTGGATCTCGCGGGGAAAGACGCCCTCGATCCGCTCCGCCTCGCCGGCACGAATCCGCTCCAGCGCCCGCCGCGCCCGTTCGAGCGGCTTCAACCCATAGAGAATGGCAAGGCCGTTGACGATGAGGCCGCCGAGGCCGATCAGCGCAAGGCCGGTATAGAGCCTCGTGGTGAAGAAGCGGACATCCTCCTCGACGACGTCGACGTTTCCCGAGACGCGAAAGCGCGCCGCCCGCCCGTTGGCGTCGAGCACGACCTCCGTCTCGGCGACCCTCAGGTGGTTCCCGTAGGGATCGGTCATCGGATAGAAGCGTTCGTAGTGGTCGTCGAAGGGCACCGTATTGATGTCCGGCACCGGCAGATCGGTGAGGCCGAGCGAGGTGGAGGCGAGCGGAGCGGTGGTGAAATTGCCGAGCGGCTCGACCAGCCAGTACCAGCCGGTCTTCGGCTGCGAGAAGCGCAGGTCGCCGAGCTCGGGACTGCCTGCCAGGCTGTCGCCGTCGCCGATCGAGACGGAATTGATGACGTTGTAGAGCTGCGCGCGCAGCAGGTTGTTGAAGCCGCGCTCGGTGCCCTGCCGGTAGAGCGCCGAGATCACCACCGCCATGGTCACGAGGGCGACCGCCGACCACGCCGTGGCCAGCAGCAGCACCCGGACGGTCAGCGATCTAGCGCGCATCTTTGGGCGCTTGCATCCGGTAGCCGAGACCGCGCACCGTCTCGATCAGGTCGAGGCCGATCTTCTTGCGCAACCGCCCGACGAAGACCTCGATGGTGTTGGAATCGCGATCGAAATCCTGATCGTAGAGATGCTCGACGAGTTCCGAGCGCGACACCACCTCGCCCATGTGGTGCATGAGGTAGGAAAGCAGCCGGTATTCGTGCGAGGTGAGCTTGAGCTGCGTGCCGGACACGCTCGCCTTCGACGCCTTGGTGTCGAGGCGGACGGGGCCGCAGACGATTTCGGAGGAGGCGTGCCCCGCCGCGCGGCGGATCAGCGCGCGGATGCGCGCGAGCACCTCTTCCACATGGAAGGGCTTGGCGACATAGTCGTCGGCGCCGGCGTCAATGCCGGCCACCTTGTCGCTCCAGCGGTCGCGGGCCGTCAGGATGAGCACCGGCATCACGCGCCCTGCGGCACGCCACTTTTCGAGCGCGGTCAGGCCGTCCATTTCCGGCAGGCCGATGTCGAGGATCACCGCGTCATAGGGTTCGGTGTCGCCGAGGAAGTGCCCCTCCTCGCCGTCGAACGCCTTGTCGACCACGTAGCCCGCCTCTTCCAGCGCTTCGACGAGTTGCCGATTGAGATTAACGTCGTCCTCGACGACCAGAATGCGCATGCTGCCAGTCCCTCTCCGTCTTGTCCGGCCGGCCGCGTCCCCCGCGCCCGGCTCAGGCCGTCGCCTGCCTCGTGCGCCTTACTGTGAAACCCGCATGGTGACCTTGCGCGGGCGTTCGTTGCCACTGCCGGGGATCAGCACCGTGACCACGCACGTGCCGCCGGAACTGCGAACCGACAGCACCTGCCCGCCGAGTTCCGCCGCCGCCTGGGCCGCGGCCCCGTAGCAGTCGGCGCCACCCCGGCTGCCGCCGTCGTTGCCGTCGTTACCGTTGCCCTGCGCCTGGGCGAGAACCACCGGCGCCGGGGCGGTCGCGACCGCCGCTTCCGGCGCGGGCATCGCCGCAATGCCGGAGGCCAGGCTCGCTATGATCAGGAATGATGCCATGGACTACTACTTCCGAAAGATATTCGTTGTTGTGAAGTATTTACCCGACGGCATCTGAATGGCAAATGAATGCGGCCGACAACTTCTGTTTATCACCCGCCGATCACCTTCTTCGCCGAAAGTCGGCCGTAGATCGCCAGCAGCCCGCCGAAGGAGCCGACCAGCGAGACGATCGCGTCGGCGAGCTCGCCCTGTTCGGCAAGCCCGACATCCACGCCCTTCACGCGCAGCACCGAGGCGCCGATCGCGATCAGCGCGCCCCATACGGTCTTCGACTGATACCACGGCTTGTATTCGACAATCTCGGACATCGTCTTCTCTCCTTCTTCGATGGTTTCGTTCAAAGCGAAAGCACGGCCTCGGCGGCGGTCCCGTCGATCACCCGCCGCCCGAGCTGGCGCACCCTGACCGCAAGGCTTGCAACCGGCCCGCCGAAATCGGCGATCTCGTCCGCGGCCGTGTAGGTGTGGCGCGGCGCCGGCGTCTCGACCGTGCGCTTCACCGCGCCACCCGCGAGGATCTCCAGCCGGTAGCGCTCCTCAGCCTCGTCGAGCGGGATTTCCGCCGCTTCCCAGTCGTCGGCATCGATCCGCCCGCGGCGAACCCAGATGATCCCGATGCTTCCATCCACAAGCCTGCGGCCGGCAAGATGCACCGGCGCGAGCGGCGTCAGCGCCCGCCGTCCGCCGGCGAAGGAAAACGGACCGGCCGGCGCCGCGGCCATGCCGACGGCTTCCGCGATATAGTTGAGCGGTCGCCCCGCCTCGTCGGAGGCAAGCCCGAGCGGTGGCACCGCCGCATCGAGCGCCACCACCCGGGCACCCGCCGGTGCACCCGCGGCCGTCGCATCCTCGCTGCCGCCGAGCCCGCGCAACAAGCGCGTCAGCCGCCAGCGGCCGGAGGCGATCT
>DATGWU010000466.1:0-10321 GCA_035299345.1 Rhizobium sp. | reverse complement strand
AGGGCGAGGCCGAGACCATAGCTGCCGATCTCGAGCACGGCGACCGCCGGGAGGACGAGCCAGGCGATCAGGAAGAATGTTGCGGCAAGCACGACTGCCGCCGCGACCGCCGGCATGACGAGCCGCAATGCGACGCCGTCGAGGGCGTCGACGTCGATGGTCAGGCGGTTCAGCCGTTCGGAGCCGCGCAGACGCGACAGGAGAATAGGCGGCTTTCGCAGCATCGCCGCCAGCAGCTCGACGCGCAGATCGGCGAGCCCCTTGAGGGTGGCATCATGGGTGGCAAGCCTCTCGCCGTACCGGGCGACCGCGCGTCCGAGGGCGAGAAAGCGCACCCCGGCACTCGGTCGGAAGACATCGAAGGTCAGACCGGCGCCGGCGAGCCCCGCGACCCCGGCGGCGGTGATGAACCAGCCCGACAGGCCGAGCAGCGCCAGGCCGGCTGCGAGAACCGTAACCGAGAGCAAAATGCCGACGATCAATGCGCCAATCCGTCGCCGCCAGACGCGCCGGAAGACCCTGAACAGCGCCCTCATGGCAGGGCCTCCAGAACGATGGTGCGGTCGAAACGGGCGACGAGGCGCGGATCATGGGTCGCGACCACCAGCGTCGTGCCCTGCCGGCCGATAGCCTCCAGCGCCTCCACCATCCGCTCGGCCGTTCCGGCATCGAGGTCCGCTGTCGGCTCGTCGGCAAAGACGACCTTTGCGTCCGCATAGATGGCGCGCGCGATCGTCAGACGACGCGCCTCACCGCCCGAAACGCCGCTGCCGTTTTCGCCGAGGCGGGTGTCGACACCCCGTGGCAGGGCGGCCACCACACCGTCGGCAGCCGCGGCGGCGAGCGCCGCGTCGAGCCGGACTCTGTCGAGCCGCTCACCGGAGAGGGCGATATTGGCGCGCAGGCTGGCATTGAGCATGTGCGGATGCTGGCCGACGAAGCCGATCATCGCTCTCCACGCGTCGGCACGATCGTCATCGAGCGGCTGCCCGCCGATCTCGACCCGGCCGGAGGACGGCCGCGCGAGCCCGCAGAGGAGACCGATGAGGGTCGTCTTACCGGCCCCGCTCGGCCCGCAGATCGCCACCTTTTCTCCCGGCATGATCTCGATGTCGGGGAAGGCGATCTCCCGTCCACCTGCCTCGTAACGGAGCCCCCTGGTTGCGATCGTCAGCGCGCCCGCCGGACGGCTATCGGCTCTTGCCCCGCGCCCGAGGATGCGCGGGCGCGGATTGATTTCGCGCTCTGCCAGTTCGCCCGCAACGGCCAGTGCGGCAGCCTTGTCGTGCCAGGCGGCGGCGAGATCGCGCAACGGCTGGAAGAAGTCGGGAGCCAGCAAGAGGATGAAGATACCCTCCGCCACCGTCAGAGGAGTCTCGTAGGCACCGAAAGAAAAGGTTCCCAGCAGCGCGAAACCCACATAGACCGCGACCAGCGCGATGCCGATCGCCGAGAATAGTTCCAGCACGGTCGAGGAAAGGAAGGCGATCCTCAAGACCTCCATGGTCTTCGCCCGCAATGCCTCGGCCGACTGGCGGAAGCGTTCGACCGTCAATGCCTCGGCGTTCAGCAGGCGGATGTCCGAAGCGGCATTCAGCCATTCGAGCAGCGTGGAATTAAGGGTTCCGGTGGCGGCCATCTGCTTCTCGCTCGCCTGCCTTGCCGCAAGTCCGATCAGCGCCATGAACACCGGGATCAACGGGCCGGCGACGAGAAGAACCGTGCCGGCCAGCCACGACATCGACGCGACGACGACCAGGATGACGGCAGGAACGATGGCGACCTTGGCGGCGGCAAGTCGATAGCGGCTCGCCCACGGCAGAAGGGCGTCGAGCTTGCCGGCGAGCAGGGTCGCAAGGGCCGCCGACGTCTGCCCGTTGCCAACGAGGGGCGATGCGAGGCTCTCCTCACCGACGAGCGCGATCCGCTCCCGTGCGATCAGCCCTTGGCCGATACGGAAAGCCCGGCGTCCCGCCAGAACCTCGACGAGGTGACGCAAGGTCCCGAGGGCGATGAAGGCGACGGCGGTGACGACTGGGCCCGGCACCGGCACCCTTCCCTCCACCAATGCCGCCAGGAACCGGCTCACCAGCCAGGCCTGCGGTAGCCAGAGCAGAGCGGCAAGAACGGATAGACCGCTGGCCATCGCCATGGCGCGGCGATCGCTATGCGCCATTTGCATCAGCCGCCGGCGGGCGGGGTCGCTCTCGATCTTCGTGGTCCTGGACAAGGCGCGCCTGCGGAGACATCTGGCTTAGGGGTTTCGGCGCGACCGTAGTCGCGGAACTGATCTTGATCAAATTCCAAATTGTCGCGGCGGCGCAAGCAGCGGAAGCGAGGTTTGTCGTGGACCGCCCCCTGATCTTCGTCCTACCACACAGACAGATCCCGCCGCCCGGATGCCGATGTTCTCTGCCGCACCTCAACGTACGGGGAAAACGGACTCCCTGTCGCGAACGTTTCCCGGCGACGCCCGCCGCAATCAACCAAAGACCGGCGCCTGGAATTTTTCCGCCAGCAGTTGGACTTCCTCCGCAAACTCCTGGGCGACCTGCGACATCGGACGCTGACGGGCTGTGACCATGGAAAATCCGAAATCCAGCTCCGGTACCAACGGACGGGCTTCGATGCCGTGACCGATGAAGCTGATTGCGGTGAAGGAATCGACGATCGTGACGCCGAGCCCCTTGGCGACCAGAGAACAGGCGATTGCCGAGAGCGGCGTTTCAATCGTGCTCGGATAGCGTTCGCGGCCGCCCAGCGCGCGCTCGATCGTGTGGCGAAGGTAATTGGCGCGATCGAGCATGACGATGCGTTCGTCCGAGATCTGGTCGGCGGTGAGGACCTCATGTCGCGCGAGACGGTGCCCGGCCGGAAGCACCACCATTGCCCTCGTTCTGATGGGCGTCAGATCGACCATCGGGCGATCGGCGGCAACCGCGGCAAAACCCAGTTCGAACTGTCCACCCGCGACGCGTTCCAGCACGAGATGCGAGGGGATGCCGTCGAGATGAATCGACAGCTTGGGGCGCGTCTTGCTGAAGACCGCGAGGCAATGAGGCAAGAAACCGAGCGCCATCGCGGGCAAGGCCGCAATGCGCAGCGAGCCGGTCAAGGACTGGCGGAGGTCGGCCGCATAGGCACGCAGCTGCTCCATGCCGAGATAAGCCCGTTCGATTTCGGCGAGGAACGCGGTTGCTTCGACCGTCGGGGTTATCTGATTGCCCTTGCGGTGAAACAGCCTGATCTTGAGATCACGCTCCAGATCCTGAACCAGGCGGCTGACGGCCGGTTGCGTGATGCGCAACGTCTCCGCCGCAGGCGTCATTCCGCCGGTCAGCATGACGGCACGGAAGGCTTCGATCTGGCGTCCGAAGTTCGACATTTCTCAATAATATTTATGCATCGAAGGCCGTCAATAATGAATTTGACTTTATCGAGTGAGATCCGAAAATCCGTCTGCACGATAGAAAACCAGAGGGAGAACGACGTGTTTGAGAAGAGAGATTTCAGATTGTGGTTGGCAGTGACGGCGGCAGCGCTCACATCGGCGTCTGCCGCCGCTGCACAAGACCAGCTTATCGTCGCCGGCTACGGCGGCTCGACCGAGAAGATCCTTCGCGAGAAGGTCCTCCCGAAATTCGAGGAGGAGAACAACGTCAAAGTGACCTATGTCGCCGGCAACTCGACCGATACGCTGGCCAAGCTGCAGGCACAGAAGGACAATCAGGAAATCGATGTCGCGCTCATCGATGACGGCCCGATGTCGCGCGCCGTCTCTCTGGGTTTCTGCACGCCGATTACCGGGGTCGATTTCAGCCAGATCTATGACACTGCCGCATTTCCTGATCACAGGGCGTCGGGGCTCGGGCTCATCGCGACGGGGCTGATGTACAACAAGCAGGTATTCACGGAGAATGGTTGGGCCGTGCCGACCTCCTGGAACGACCTCAAGGACCCGAAATTCGCGGGCAAGGTCGTCATTCCGCCGATGAACAACGGCTACGGCTTGCTGACGGTTGTCATGCTGGCACGCATGAACGGCGGTGGCGAGGGCAACATCGAGCCGGGTTTCGAGATCATCAAGAGCGACGTGGACAAGAACGTCCTTGCCTACGAGCCGTCTCCGGCGAAGATGACGGAGCTCTTCCAGACCGGTCAGGCCGTCCTGGGCGTATGGGGCTCTTCGCGCGTCCAGGCGCTTGCCGGCACCGGCTTTCCGGTCGATTTCGTCTATCCGGCCGAAGGCGCACCTGCGGTCATGACGGCCATTTGCCCGGTGGCGAAGGCGTCAGTCTCGCCGCTCGCCCAGGCCTTCGTGAAGATGATGCTTTCCAAGGAGGTGCAGGAGTCGCTGGCCGACGAGGCAGGCTACGCGCCGGTCCGGAAAGATGCGGTGGTGAAAAACCCCGGACTGATGCCCTACGGAGAGGCGGCGAAGAAGCTGGTCGTGGCGGATTGGGAGACGATCAATCAGCAGCGAGACGAGTGGAACAAGCGCTGGACCCGCGAGGTCGAACGCTGAGCGCCCGATCAGCCCGATCGCATGCAATCGGGCTGACATCCCTGTTCTGCGCCTCGTGCGGACGACTTACGCGTCGAGACCGCTGCCTCTCTCTTTCTTCCAGGAGAATATCCGTGCCCTACCTTGCTCTAGACAGACTGCGGAAGGTCTATGGCCACGCAGTCGCCGTGGAGGGGATCAACCTCTCCGTTGAAAAAGGTGAGTTCGTCTCGCTCCTTGGCCCGTCCGGCTGCGGCAAGACGACGACCCTGCAGATGATCGCGGGATTCGTCGAACCGACCGGCGGATCTGTCGTTCTGGACGGAACCGAACTTTCCCGGCTTCCGCCGAACCGCCGGGGACTGGGCATCGTCTTCCAGAGCTATGCCCTCTTTCCGCATATGACGGTTGCGCAAAACCTCGCGTTCGGGCTGGAGATGCGCGGCGTCGCCAAGGCCGAGATCACGCGCCGCGTCTCGCAAATGCTGGACCTGGTGGGGCTCTCGGACAAGGCGGGGCGCTATCCCCGGCAAATGTCGGGCGGACAGCAGCAGCGGGTGGCACTGGGACGCGCGCTCATCATCAGGCCGTCGGTGCTGCTCCTGGACGAACCGCTCTCCAACCTCGATGCCAAGATGCGAGAGGAGATGCAGATCGAATTGCGCCAGATCCAGCAAACGCTGGGTACGACAACGGTCCTCGTCACCCACGACCAGCATGAGGCGCTCGCGCTCTCCGACAAGATCGTCGTGATGAGCGCCGCCAGGGTCGAACAGATCGGAAGCCCGCTCGAAGTCTACGAGAGACCGACGACGCCGTTCGTCGCTTCCTTCCTCGGCAAGACCAACATCTTTGAGGCCGAGGGCAGAGAAAAGGCCCTGCTCGTCGGAGACTGTCTGATCCCTCTCGACCGACCGTTCGAAGGCAGTACCTCCATCTCCATCCGTCCGGAGAAGCTGACCATATCGCGAGAGCCGACGCACTGCCTCTCCGGACGCATCAAGACGCGTGTCTTTCAGGGGGATCACTGGCTGTTCCAGATCGATACTCCTGCAGGCATGGCTACCGTCATCCGGCCGAATGACGGCACGGCGGTCCCCGCGGAGCATGATCTGGTCGGGCTGACCGTCAGACCGGAAGACATCGTCTTTGCCCCCTCGTCAAGGAGCAGGCCATGAACGTCCGGCGCGAAGCCTATCTCCTCGCGACCCCTGCGTTGCTCCTCTTCGTCGGGATCGTGGCCATTCCGCTCGTCATGACGCTGCTGCTTTCCCTGCATGAATGGAGTTCGTCCGGTGGCATCACCGCGACGATCCAGCTCGGCAACTATCGGGAGATTTTCTCGGACAGCTACTTCGCCGGAATATTCGCACGAACACTTCGTATTTCACTTGCGACGACACTTTCCTGCATTCTCCTCGGTGTCCCGGAGGCTTACATCTTGCGCAGAATGCGCGAGCCGTGGCGCTCGGTCATGATGGTGGTCATCATTGGACCGCTTCTGGTCTCGGTCGTCTCGCGGACGCTCGGCTGGGCGCTGATCCTCTCCGGCAATGGCCTGTTGTCCCAGCTTCTGCTCGCGCTCGGACTGACCGGGACACCCGTCTCGCTGATGTTTACCGAAGCGGGCGTCGTGATCGCGCTCACCCACGTGCTGGTCCCGTTCGTGGTGCTTTCGGTCTCGGCCTCACTCGGGCATATGGACCCGTCGATCGAACGGGCGGCCCAATCCCTCGGCGCGGGGCAGTTCACGATCTTCCGCCGCATCGTCCTTCCTCAAGCCATGCCGGGCATCCTTTCGGGCACGATCGTGGTCTTCACACTGTCTGCAAGCGCATTCGCAACGCCGGCCATCATCGGCGGCCGACGGCTGAAAGTCGCTGCGACACTCGCCTATGACGAATTTCTCAACACGCTCAACTGGCCGCTCGGCGCCGCCATTGCCGTATTGCTGCTGATCGGCATCGTGCTGCTCGTCGTCGGCTGGAATCGCTTCGTGGAACGGCGCTACATCCAGGTGTTCTCATGACGAAAAACGGCCCTCTCGCGCTCGTCTTCAACGCGCTCTTCGTGGTTTTTCTCGTTTCCCCCATGGTGCTGGTCTGCCTTGTCGCGTTCACGCCGGAAGACTATCTGACCTTGCCGACGAACGGCCTTTCCTTGCGCTGGTTTTATCGCCTGGGTGAGTATCCCGAGTTCATGGAGTCATTCCGGACAAGCCTCGGCGTCGCCCTGGCTTCCGCGATCCTTGCACTCCTATTCGCGGTGCCAGCCGGCCTGGCCATTGCGCGCTACCGCTTCGTCGGACGTGAGACCTTGAACGCAATGTTCATGTCGCCGCTGATGCTGCCGCACATCGTGCTCGGCATCGCCTTCCTCCGCTTCTACACGGAAATCGGTCTCTCCGGAACGACGGCCGGCCTGGTGATCGGCCACGTGGTCATCGTCTTTCCCTTTGCCATGAGAATGATCATCGCCGGCGCCTCCGGCATGGACAAGCGGATCGAAGACGCCGCCGCCTCGCTCGGCGCAAGCCGTGTGACGATCTATCGGCGGATCATTCTGCCGCTGATCGTTCCGGGCGTTGCGAGCGGATTTGCCTTGTCGTTCATCCAGAGCTTCGACGAGACCACGATGACGATCTTCGTGGCATCGCCCACCACCACCACCCTGCCCGTCAGGATGTTCAATTACATCCAGGATTCGATCGACCCTCTCATCTGCGCCGTATCCGCCCTTCTCATTCTCCTGACGGTCATGTTGATGATCATTCTCGACCGGATCTACGGGCTCGAACGCCTGTTCGTCGGCGAGGGCCGCTCATGAGCGCCGTGTCTCGCAAGGAAAAGGCGGATGCTTCAGACGTGGTCATCATTGGCGGTGGCGTCGTTGGAATGTGCCTCGCCTATGGGATCACGCGGCACGGCCTCAGCGTAACCGTAGTGGACGAAGGTGACGATGCGTTCCGCGCCTCGCGTGGCAATTTCGCGCTGGTGTGGGTCCAGGGCAAAGGTATCGACAATCCGGATTACGCGCGCTGGACGTCGGCGTCCGCAAATCTGTGGCAGAGCTTCGCCGCGGAACTCTCCAACGAGGCCGAGATGCCGCTCTTTTACGCCCGGCCGGGAGGATTGATGGCCTGCCTCAGCGAGAACGAACTGGAGCGGCGGGTCGGCGCTCTCGAGCGGTTGCGCGATCGCGCACCGGATACGCCGGCTTTCGATGTGCTCGATCACGAGCAGATGAAGAAGATGTTGCCGGCAATCGGGCCTGAGGTGGTCGGCGGCACCTATTGCGCCGCCGACGGTCATGTCAACGCGCTTCGGCTGCTTGCCGCCTTGCACAGGACGGCCGGCCGGCGGGGCGTCATCTACCGGCCCGGGGAGCACGTCGGCCGCGTCACCTTTTCGAACGACGGCTTTCGCATCCATCTCGGCGAGCGCGAACTCTTCGGCCGCAAGATCATCCTGGCGGCGGGTCTCGGCAACAAGGATCTTGCACCCCAGCTCGGACTGCGTGCTCCGCTGGTGCCGCAGCGTGGCCAGATCATGGTGACGGAAAAATTGGCGCCTTTCCTTGGTTATCCCCTGGGCACCATCCGCCAGACGAACGAGGGCGGGGTGATGATCGGAGATTCCAAGGAGGATGTCGGCTTCGACAAGGGGACCGACAGCAGCACGCTCGCAAAGATCGCCACGCACGCGATACGCACCTTTCCACGACTTGCCGGCGCGCAGGTCGTGAGAAGCTGGGGTGCCCTTCGCATCATGAGTCCGGATGGTTACCCCATCTACGACCGGTCAAGGCAATGCCCCGGCGCCTATCTCGTCACCTGCCATAGCGGGATAACGCTCGCCGCCGCGCACGCAACGATCATCGCCAAGGCCGTCGCGACCGACGTCTGGCCCGAAACACTCCATGCATTCAGCGCAGAGAGATTCGACCATGTTCAAGAACCTGCTTAAGCCGGATCGTGCGATCACGCTTTCCGTCGATGGAAAGAGCATCGCCGCCTGCGCCGACGATACCGTTGCCACGGCCCTGCTGACGAACGGCATCACCTCATTCCGCAAGACACTGGTCAGCGGCGTGCCGCGGGGACCCTATTGCTGCATGGGCGTGTGTTTCGAGTGCCTGGTCGCGATCGACGGCGAGACGAACCGGCAGGCATGTCTCGTTCCGGTGAGATCTGGAATGGTCGTCGAAACCCATACGGACAGCGGCCGTCACGGCAAGGACCACAGTCATGACAGATGAGCGGATCGACCTCCTCATCGTCGGCGCGGGACCCGCCGGCATGTCGGCCGCGACCGAAGCGCGGCGCGCGGGCTTGACGGTCTGCGTCATCGACGAGGGAACTGGTGTCGGCGGGCAGATTTACCGGTCGATATCGAAGGACAGGCCCGAGCTCGCCTCCATCCTCGGTGGCGACTACCTTGCAGGACAGGAACTGGCGAAGGAATTTCTCGCCTCCGGCTCAGGCTACCTGGCCGCCGGCACGGTCTTCATGATCGAGCGCGACGACAGCGGTGATTTCCTGGTCAGCGTCGTGCTGCCGGACGGAGCCGTCCAGTTGCGGGGCCGTTACCTCCTCATTGCCACCGGCGCGCTGGAGCGACCTTTTCCGATCCGGGGCTGGACCTTGCCCGGTGTCATGACCGCCGGCGCGGCACAGACCATGTTGAAGTCCAGCGGCACGGTTCCCTCGGGCCGGATCTGCCTTGCCGGCTGCGGTCCGCTTCTCTATCTGCTCGCGGCCCAGTATATCAGGGCCGGCGTCGAGATTGCCGTCCTCGACACAACGCCATGGTCGCACTGGGTGAGAGCGGCGCCTTTCCTCCCGGTCTTCATGGCAAGCCGCTACATGTGGAAGGGCATGAAACTGCTTGCCACCGTGGCATCCCGTACCCACGTCATCCGGGGTGTCACCGACCTCGAAGCCCTGGGCGACGGCCGGCTGAGCGGCGTCCGCTACGTGGCCGGCGGGAAGGAAAAGCGGCTTGATGTCGACACCCTTCTCCTGCATCAGGGCGTGACTCCCCAGGTAAACCTCGCAATGTCGGCCGGCGCGAGACATCGCTGGAGCGACGAACGCTTGGCGTTCGAGCCGATCGTCGATAAATGGGGCCAGACATCCGTCGAGAGATTGTTCGTGGCAGGAGACAGCGCCGGGATCGGCGGCGCGGAGGCCGCGGTCTGGCGCGGTGTCCTTGCGGCCTCGCAGATCGTGAGAACCGTGGATCCCGGGAAGGCACGCACCTGCCGTGACAGACAGAAGCAGGCAAGAGCAGAACTCCGACAGGCTCTGCGCGGACGAAGGTTCCTCGACCGCCTCTATCGGCCGCCGGCAAACTTCCGGACGCCGGCAGACGACGTGATCGTCTGCCGCTGCGAAGAGGTCCGGGCCGGCGAGGTCCGCGCGATCGCGGCTGGCGGTGCCATCGGACCCAACCAGGTGAAGGCGTTCTCTCGCGCCGGCATGGGTCCCTGCCAGGGTCGCATGTGCGGATTGACGATCTGCGAGCTCATCGCCGAGCAGACCTCTTCGCATCCGCAGGAGGTCGGATACATGAATATTCGGGCACCGGTGAAGCCGGTCAGACTGGGCGAGATCGCCCGGATGAGGAAAGAGGGCGAGTGCCCCGGCGGAGACTGCAAGACTGACCTTGCGAGGAGGATCGGCAGCTGTGCCCGTGATGCGGAACAGGCGAGGTGGTGAACGCGGCAGAGCTAGCCAGCGCAGCTACGCGCCATTTGCAACGGCCGCCAGCGGGTGGGGTCGCTCTCGATCTTCTCGGTCCTGGACAAGGCGCGCCT
>DATGWU010000465.1:0-1855 GCA_035299345.1 Rhizobium sp. | reverse complement strand
TATCTGCCGGTCGGCCAAGTGCTACCGCCAGACCTTGCGGTGTGAGATCTTTCAGTTCTTCCTCTCAAGCCTGCCTTCAAGCTCGGCTCCGGCCTCGATGGCGATCCGCTCATGGATGATATCGGCCTGCACGACCGCGCTCGGCGCCAGCTGAACGTTTCGCGCCGAGATCATGCCCGAAACCGCCCCAAGCACGACGAGGTCGTGGGCGACGACGGAACCTTCAACACGACCTGAACCAGCCACGGTGATCTCCGGCGCCCGCAGTGAGCCAACGACATTGCCTTGGACCTCGATCGGTCCACTGGAGGTGGCATCGCCTTCGACGACAAGGTCCTGCGCGAAGACGCTGCGACGAGCGTTCGAACTTGCCGGGTCCGGCCAACGGTCCAAATCGCCATGTGGAGTCTTCATCTTGGTGCTGCCTCAGCTCAACTTCGTGCCGCACGACTGGACCAGAAGCGAAACGAAAGGGCAACGCGCGGCGCCGTTATCGGCGAAGAAGCGCGACAGTACGCGGCGTTGCACAACTCGTCCGGCAAAGATCGTCTGCAGGTCGTCCCTCATGAGCTATAGATTTTGCGTCTATCGCTCATGCGAGACCTTCAGACGGTTGGTTGGTGTGGTCCACTGTTGGAACGATGACGATGAACGGCTAGGGTATTCCGGTGAACTCCCGGCGGGGGTCGTGATGATGAAACACGAGGAGCGTGATAGCTTGGCCGGAAAAGCCTTCAACTTCAGGCATGAGCATGTCGAAGGCGAGATGCAGCGGCGCCTCGCTCTTCCCTTTGATGCCTGGGAACCCATCGGCAGGGGAGAGGCCATAACAACAAGAGCGCGGGCTCATCTTGCCCGCGTTGCCGGATTCGGCAACGGAGACATGGCCTGATACGTTCGGGTCGAACCCACTGGCCGATCCGCGACGTTGTCGTCTCAACTGTCCAGATCCCATGCGTGACCGTTGGTCCGGCTGCTAATGGGTGTAATTGGGTTCCGAATTGGGTTGCAGGAAATGGGTGTTATTGGGTATGAGATTGGATATGATCCAGACCCATACGCTCCGCATCACCCCGACCTTTCTCTCGATCATCGCCGAGATCGATGAGTTCAAAGGCGCATGGCGCGCACTCGGAAGTCTCGCCCCCGAGCGTCTGTCCGCCTTACGCCGTGTCGCCACCATCGAGAGCATCGGCTCTTCGACACGCATCGAGGGAAGCCGGCTCTCCGATCAGGAGGTTCAGCGTCTGCTCTCCAATCTCGACATCCAGACCTTCTCGACCCGGGACGAAGAGGAGGTCGCTGGCTACGCTCAGGTCATGGACACAGTCTTCGCCTCGTGGCGCGACATCGATGTGACCGAGAACCATATCCGCCAGTTGCACCGGGACCTCCTGCGGTACAGCAGCAAAGACCAGCGACACAGGGGGGCCTGGAAGACCGCGCCAAACTCGATCGCAGCTTTCGACGAGGCAGGGCGGCAGCTTGGCGTGGTGTTTGAGACCGCCAGCCCCTTTGACACGCCGGGCCGCATTGCTGAACTGATCGACTGGTACAACGCCGCCACCCAGGACCATGATCTGCATCCGCTGCTACTGATCGGAATCTTCGTCGTGGTCTTTCTCGAAATCCATCCGTTCCAGGACGGCAACGGGCGTCTCAGCCGGATCCTGACCACCTTGCTGCTTTTGCGCTCCGGCTATGCCTATGTCCCGTACTCATCCCTCGAAAGCGTGATCGAGCAAAGCAAAGAGGCCTATTACCTGGCGCTGCGGCAGACCCAGGGGACGATCAGGTCCGACACTCCGGACTGGGGACCCTGGCTCGGCTTCTTCCTGTCCGCACTGCAGCGCCA
>DATGWU010000464.1:0-17711 GCA_035299345.1 Rhizobium sp. | reverse complement strand
CGATCGCCCGGTCGCGCAAGCATATCGAGACCTTCTACGACACCAAGGATATTGGGAAGTTCCCCCAACGCCGAAAGCCGTTGTCGTACCAATGCCCAATCACCCATCGCTCTGACGTGCTCGGCCTCAACGACATCTTCGGTAGCCTGTCGGTGCTCAAGCTCGCCGTCTACGCGCCGATCAGCTACATCCTGCCGAGCCGGCTTCGGAAGTACGAAGAAATCTACGACACCCAGGTGGAAGGCGGTCGCGGCAAGCTGCGCCAGGCCGACCGCGAGCGGAGCCTTCAGGCTCTGATGACCACCAATTTGCTCAAGCGGTTGGAGAGCTCTGTCGAAGCATTCCGCCTCACCCTACGGGCGCTGCACGGCAACATCGCGCAGACGCTCCAGGCGATCGAAATCTATGAGAGAACGGGCGCGGCCCAGAGCGTGAGCGACCATTTCGGCGATCCCGGTTTCGACCCGGACGATGACGACCTGAGCGGACTCGATGAGTTCACGGTCGGCAAGAAAATTCAGATCAGCCTGTCGGATATGGACATTCCGTCTTGGAAGCACGACCTCGCCGCGGATCTCACGCTCATTGGTGATTTGATCGCTTCGATGGACAAGGTGGGACCGGAGGATGATGCCAAACTGCAGCATCTGAAGGATGTCGTCACCCGCAAGGTTGCCGAGCCGCTCAATCCGGGTAATCGCAAGGTTCTCATCTTCACCGCCTTCGCGGACACGGCGAAGTACCTTTATGCGAATCTGGCATCGGCATTTCTCGAGTCGGACGGCCTGCACTGTGGCATGGTCACTGGCTCCGATGCGCCGAAGAGCACGCTGAAGAAGAGCTATGACTTTCAGTCCCTGCTCACGCTGTTCTCGCCGCGCGCGAAGGAGAAGCATCTGGTCCTGCCGCACGAAACCGGCGAGATCGACATCCTCATCGGGACGGACTGCATCTCCGAGGGCCAGAATCTTCAGGATTGCGACTATCTGATCAACTACGACATCCACTGGAACCCGGTGCGGATCATCCAGCGGTTCGGGCGCATCGACCGCATTGGGTCGCCCAATGCGCAAATCCAGCTCGTTAATTACTGGCCGGAAATATCGCTCGACGAGTACATCAATCTCAAGGAGCGTGTCGAAAACCGCATGATGATCGCCGACGTCACGGCGACCGGCGACGACAATGTACTCACCGCCAAGAGTAGCGACATCGCCTACCGCAAGGAGCAACTCAAGCGGCTCCAGCAAGAGGTGATCGAGCTGGAGGATGTGAGGACCGGGATCTCCATCACGGACCTCGGCCTCAACGATTTCCGCATGGATCTCTTGAACCATATCAAGGAGCACGGCGACCTCGATCATCTGCCCAACGGCATGCATGCTGTGGTGCCAGCGCAGCCGGCGCTAGGTCTGAAGCCGGGTGTGATCTTCGCGCTGAAAAACATCCACGACAGCGTGAACATCAACCAGCAGAACCGGTTGCACCCCTATTACCTCGTCTATGTCGGTCACGACGGTGGCGTCATCATCGACCATACCGAGGTGAAGCGCGTGCTCGATCTTATCCGCACGAGCTGCAAGGGCCGGCCGGAGCCGATCCAGGCGGTCTGCCAGCTGTTCAATGAGCGGACGCAGGACGGTCGCAAGATGGAGCAATGCTCCGCGCTTCTGAGCGCCGCAATCCGCTCAATGATCGAGGTGAAGGAAGAAAAGGACATCGACAGTCTGTTCAGCGGTGGGCGGACCACGGCGCTGGTTCATACCATCGCCGGCCTCGACGATTTCGAACTGATCGCCTTCCTTGTGATCGAAGAGGCGGCGGCATGACGGCAGCCTTCTTCGACTATCCCAAAGCCGCCGCCTTCGGCCGCGTTGTCCCGAAAAGCCGGATTTATGAGCATGCGGGCGTCGGCACGGCGCTAAGGGATCTGTTCGTGACCCAGGTCGATCAGATCACTTGGAAGTACAAGCTCGCGCCGGAAACCATGAACCTCGCGGCGACGAAGGCCGTCAGTGAGATTCAGGTTTTCGGCATCAGCCTGCGCAACGGCAAGCTCGACGAAGAGGTGCTGCGCGCGATCGACCGCGCCATTTCGTTCCCGCTGTTCTTCGAGCTCAGCTGGTCGGGAAAGCGGAAGGCCGTCGCCGCCTTCAAGCGGCCGAGCGACGCCGACGCCACCAAGCGGGTTGTCAGCGCATATTTCGCGACCGATTGGGTGCCTGACGATGCGCCGCGCAAGCCGTTGCCGGTCGCGCTCAATCTTGGCGGTCTCTACGACGCCCTCCTTACTGCGCTGATGCCAAAGGCCGCCGCCAAAGCGGAGCACACCGGCGAGGACATCCAGACGCGCGTGGCGCGGATGGAGGCGATCCGGGCCAAGTCGCGGGAGGTGGACCGGATCAAGGCCCGCCTTGCCCGTGAGAAACAGTTCAACAAGCGCGTGGCGATCAATGCCGAACTGCGTGCTGCACGGCAGGAACTGGAGCGCCTCTCCGGAGGAGAGCCCACCGACGCCGCGATGAGTGAGTAAGGGAATGATGATGGACAAGTTGAAGATGCACAGCCCTGACCTGAGCCAGGAGAACATCGCGAAGATCCGCGACCTTTTCCCCGGCTGCGTGACCGAAGCGCGCGACGAGGCGACGGGGCAGCTGCGTCTGGCGGTGGATTTCGATCAGCTGCGTCAGGAACTGAGTGACGACCTCGTCGAGGGGCCGCAAGAACGCTACCAGCTTGACTGGCCTGGAAAGAAGCAGGCTCTGGTGACAGCGAACGCCCCAATTGCAAAAACTCTGCGACCATTTAAGGATGAAAGTGTATCGTTCGATGAAACTAAGAATCTTTTCATTGAAGGGGATAATCTTGATGTTTTGAAGATTCTTCAAGATTCTTATTTGGGCCAAGTAAAAATAATATACATAGATCCGCCGTATAACACCGGTAAGGATTTCATCTATCGAGATGATTTTTCGACGCCAGGGCAACAGTTTGCGATTGAAGCGGGGGAGAAGGACGAGGGCGGATCTCGTCTGGTTGCCAACTCTGATTCAAGTGGCAGATACCATTCTGACTGGATGTCGATGATGTATGCCCGTCTCACGGTGGCCAAGCGGCTTCTGCGAGACGACGGTGTTATCATGGTCAGTATCGATGATTACGAGCAGTCAGCGCTACGAAAACTGATGGATCAGGTTTTTGGCGAGCGAAATTTTGTTGCGCAACTCGTGTGGGAAAAAGGTCGCAAGAACGACGCAAAATTTTTCTCCGTCGGCCACGAGTACCTCATCATCTATGCGCGTGATGTCGCATTGCTACGCGAACGCAAGGAGATTTGGCGCGAAGAAAAGCCTGGTGCGCGAGATATCTGGGACGAATTCATCAGATTGCGCAACCTCCACGGGGACGATTTCAAGGCAATTGAGGCGGATCTTTCCAAGTGGTATTCCGATTTGCCAAAGGCCCACCCTGCGAAAAAATGGGCTAGATATAAGCGCGTAGACAAGAATGGTCCTTGGAGAGATCGAGACATTTCCTGGCCGGGAGGCGACGGCCCTCGTTACGACGTTATTCATCCAGTAACCGGAAAGCCGTGCGCTGTCCCGGAGGCGGGTTGGAGGTACTCGTCGCCAGCCGAGATGCAGCGGCAGATCAAGCTGGGGTTGGTTGAGTTTCGTGATGACCACACTGAGCCGCCCTTTCGCAAAGCGCATATTCGTCCGATTCCTGATGAAATCGACGGGGCTCCAACGGACGCCGACGACGAGGACGGGTCGGATGAGGACGGCGACGATACCGAGTTCGCCACGCAGGTTCGTGGATCCTATTTCTACAAGCAGTCCCAAGTGTCGGTAAAATATTTGCGAAACCTAATGGGGTCGAAGGTATTCACCAATCCAAAGGACCATGAAGAGCTGGCGAAGCTCATCTCGTATGTAACGCCTAATGAGAAGTCTGCCGTCATCATGGATTTTTTTGCCGGTTCTTCCAGTACGGCCGAAGCGGTGTTCCGAGCTAACGCGACGTATGGATCAAACCACCGGTTTATCATGGTGCAGTTGCCGGAAGACTTGGAGAAGGCGGAGTCCAGTACGAGTGGGACTGCCAAGAAGACCGTTCAGGCGGCTATCAAGCTTCTGAAGAAAGATGGCCGACCGCTGGTGCTTTCCGAAGTCTCAAAGGAGAGGATACGGCGATCGGGAAAAGCGGTGATCGAGGAACCTTGCGATCCCGGTTGGGCCAAGGATGTTGGATTTCGGGTCTTGAAGGTCGACACATCCAACATGCAGGACGTTTATTACCGCCCTGACCAGATCGATCAGAAGGATCTGCTCGCCGACGTCGACAACATCAAGCCCGACCGGACCGCTGAGGACTTGCTGTTTCAGGTACTCGTCGGTTGGGGCGTGGATCTGACTCTGCCAATCCAGCGCGAGACGATACAGGGCAAGACCGTGTTCTTCGTGGACGGGAACGCGCTAGTCGCGTGTTTCGAGACCGGCGTGACAGAGGAGCTGGTGAAAGAGCTTGCTGGCCGCGAGCCCCTGCGCGTGGTGTTCCGCGACAGCGGCTTCGTATCCGACGCGGTGAAGATCAACGTCGAGCAGGTCTTCCGCCAGGTCTCGCCCGCCACCGACGTCAAGTCGATTTGAGGGGCAGCCATGAAACTGAAATTCAAGGTCCAACCCTATCAGACCGAGGCCGTGAATGCGGTCGTTAACTGCTTCGCCGGGCAGCCGATGTCGAACAGCATCACCTATCGGATCGATCCGGGCCGAAAGGCGCAGACGAGCGCTTTCGAGGAAGGGTTCAAGAACGCCGATCTGGCGCTGACCGAACCTCAGGTGCTTGCCAACATCAAGGACGTCCAGCGCCGTCAGAATCTGCCAATCTCGGACAAGCTGGTCGCCAGCGCCGGGTGCAGGATCAATCTCGACATTGAGATGGAGACGGGGACCGGCAAGACCTATTGCTATATCAAGACGATCTTCGAGATGAACAAGCGCTATGGCTGGTCGAAGTTCATCATCATGGTGCCGTCGATCGCCATCCGGGAGGGCGTCCACAAGTCGTTACAGATCACGGCCGACCACTTCACCGAGAGCTACGGCAAGAAGGCGCGATTCTTCATCTACAATTCCAAGCGCTTGCACGAGCTCGAAAGCTTCTCGTCGGACGCTGGCATCAATGTGATGGTCATCAACATCCAGGCGTTCGCGGCGCGCGGCGCCGACAACCGTCGCATCTATGAGGAGCTGGACGACTTCCAGTCGCGCAAGCCCATCGACGTGATCGCCAGCAATCGGCCGATCCTGATCCTCGATGAGCCTCAGAAGATGGAAGGCGCGGCCACGATGGAGGCGCTGCCCAAGTTCAAGCCGCTCATGATCCTGCGCTACTCGGCGACCCACAAGACGCAACATAACCGTGTTCACCGGCTCGATGCACTCGACGCTTACAACCAGAAGCTTGTGAAAAAGATCGCCGTGCGGGGCATCCAGACGCGCGGGCTCGCCGGCACGAACGCCTATCTCTACCTCGAGGGCATCGAAATCTCGAAGAAGGCGCCGGTGGCGCGGCTCGAGATCGAGGTGAAACTCGCGAGCGGTGAGATCAAGCGCCAGCTCAAGCGGCTGGAGTTTCGTGACGACCTGTTCGCCGAATCCGGCGAGTTGGATCAATATCGGGATGGATTCACGATCTCCCAGATCGACGCCCGCAACGACACGGTCGAGTTCACCAACGGCCTGGTGCTCCAGGCCGGAGAGGCAATCGGTGACGTGTCCGAGCGCGACATCCGCCGCATCCAGATCCGCGAGACGATCAAGGCGCATCTCGACAAGGAGAAGCAGCTCTTCGCTCAAGGCATCAAGGTCTTGTCGCTGTTCTTCATCGACGAGGTGGTGAAGTACCGCGACTACGCCCAGCCTGATGAGAAGGGCGAGTATGCCCGCGTGTTCGAGGAGGAGTATGAACTTCTCAAGGCGGAGTATCTGGCAGAGCTTGCGATCGATAATGACGCCTACCGGAAGCACCTGGCGAGCATCGATGCGGCCAAGACGCACAACGGTTATTTCTCGATCGATAAGAAGACGAACCGGCTGAAGGACCCCGCCGTAGGCGCCCGGTCGGTCGATTCAGACGACGTTGACGCCTACGACCTGATCCTGAAGGACAAGGAACGGCTGCTGTCCTTCGCGGAGCCGACGCGGTTCATTTTCTCGCATTCCGCGCTACGGGAAGGGTGGGACAATCCCAACGTCTTCGTCATGTGCATGCTCAAGCACAGCGACAACACCGTTTCGCGGCGCCAGGAAGTAGGCCGCGGACTACGCCTGTCTGTGGACCAACACGGCGACCGGATGGATAATCCCGCAGTCGTCCATGACATAAACGTCCTCACCGTCGTCGCCAGTGAGAGCTACAAGAACTTCGTGGCCGGTCTCCAGAAGGAGATCGCCGACACGCTGACGTCGCGTCCGCGCAAGGCGACGGAAGCATACTTCGCGGGCAAAACCATCACGACGGATGCCGGCCCGGTCGAGATCACGCCGTCCATGGCGAAGCAGATCTACCGCTACCTCGTGAAGAACGACTATTCCGATGACGCGGACCAGATCACCGAGGCCTACCATCAGGCGAAGGATGCGGGAACCTTGGCGGCTCTGCCGGATGAGCTGAAGGCGCACGCCGATCAGATCTTCCAGATCATCGACAGCGTCTTCAGCGACGCGCAACTGCCCAAGGTCGAGGATGGCCGCAAGCCGAAGACCAATCCACTGAACGAGAATTTCGAGAAGAAGGAATTCCAGGAGCTCTGGCGGCGCATTAACCAGAAAGCCGTCTATCGCGTCGAGTTCGACTCCGAGGAATTGGTCCGCAAATGCGTAAGCGCCCTCGATAGCCAGCTTCGCGTGACGCCGCTCCAGTACACCGTTCAGGCAGGGATTCAGGGCGATGGGCTGACTGACGAGCAGCTCAAGGCAGGGGATGGTTTTGCCCTGACAGGGTCGACGACCGAGCGCGGCGGATCGGTCCATTCGCTCGTGAAGTACGACCTCCTCGGGAAGATCGCCGAAAATACCGAACTCACACGCAAGACTGCAGCCGAGATCCTGACTGGCATCCAGGGCAGCGTGTTCGGGCAGTTCAAGGAGAACCCGGAGCACTTCATCGCCGAGGCGTCGCGGATCATCGCCGAGCAGAAGGCCACGATGGTGATCGAGCGGCTGGCCTATGATGGGCTCGCCGAGCATTACGACGTTGACATCTTCACCGCGAACCAGACCGGCCAGGACTTTTCCAAGGCCTCGGCCAAGCTCAAGCGGCACGTCTACGATTATGTGGTGACCGACTCCGACATCGAGCGCAAGTTCGTCGACGGGCTAGATACCGCCAGCGAGGTGGTGGTCTACGCCAAGCTGCCGCGCGGCTTCCTGATCCCGACACCCGTTGGCGACTACAACCCCGATTGGGCGATTTCCTTCAAGGAGGGAAGCGTCAAGCACATCTACTTTGTCGCCGAGACCAAGGGCACCATGTCCTCGATGAAGCTCCGGGAGATCGAGAAAACGAAGATCGCTTGCGCCCGGAAGTTCTTCGACGAGATCGGGCGGCATGTTTCGGAGGATCGGGTCAAGTATGACGTGGCCACCAGCTATGAGAAGCTAATGGATATTGTGGGTCATGTAGCAGCGTGATGAGAATTAAGTGTGAAAGAATAGCAACATGCATATGATGTTTGGGATACAGGGTCAGCGATCCGTTGATGGCTGACGATCTCGGCAGCTCTATTAGCGGCATACCAGCTTGAAGCCCATTCATATTCACGTTTCGTTCTGATATATAGGGTGACGCGGAATCGATCTGACTCGGCTTTCCAGCGATTGAGATGAAGGTGGTGACGCCTAGGGGGGTGAATGACGAAAGCTGGAGCGCTCGAGTCCGGAGCAAGGCCTAGGACATCCGCGATGCGGTCCTCCTCACCTGGCCGGTTGCGATCGCTCTTGATGGATAGTTCAGAGCCGGTACTTTTATTGGGAGCCGGTGCATCGATCACCTCAGGCGTTCCTGCCGCAGGCAAAACGGTCGAGAAAGTGGCGCGCTGGGCGTGGTGCAAAGAAAACGGACGTCATCCGGACGACTTTACTATTCGCCGATCCGATTATTGGCCGTGGCTCACTGCCCAAGCTTGGTACAGGCCGGACCTGTCTCCCGCCGATCTCTATCCCGATGCTATCGATAATCTTTTGGGCGTGAAAAGCGATCGCCGTGAGTTCTTCGAAAAGCTTATCAGCCCACCTGAGGTGCCGCCCTCGCGCGGCTACGTCGCTCTCACGCAGATCCTGCATCAGGGTTGGATCTCGACCGTTCTGACCACTAATTTCGATCAATGCCTTGAACGGGCGGCGATCCAGCAGAACCGGCCGCACAGACTGGTCAGCATCAGCACGCCAGCTGACTACGTAATGTTCAATTCTGCGCCGCACGACCCGCAGCTCGTCTTTCTCCATGGGTCCGTGAAGCACTACACGGATAAGAATTTGACCGATGAGGTCCAATCGCTTGATCCGCTCCTCGTCGAGCGTTTGCGACCACTACTTCGCGATCATCCGGTTATCACTGTCGGCTATCGCGGCGCCGAGCCGTCGGTAATGCGAGATTTGTTCCTGGCACAGGCCGAGGCTGGAGGTTTCCTCCATGGAGTCTACTGGTGCGTCCTCGAGAATGAACTGGACAGCTCTCCGTCACCTTGGGTCGAGCAGTTGGCAGACGCGATTGGCTCCAACTTTCAGCTTGTGCCGATCCGGGGGTTCGATGACCTCTTCGAGAAGGATCTGCTAGCCAGTATGATCGCGGCCGGGGCGCGGCCGACACGTCGGCCTTCCGGGCACAGCGTGGGCGGTATGCCTGCAGATATGCGCCCGCTGGACGGCCTCGACTTGTCCGGGTTCGAGCAGCCGTTACTACAGGCGCGCTTGCGGCAATATGCGGATCGAACTGATCTCTGGAGGCCAGGGGACGTCGACGCTGCCTGGGTAGAGGAGATGACCGACCGGCTAGACTTAGTTCGGCCGGTTGGCGGGCAACTTGTTCCGACGCTTGCGGGTTGGCTACTATTTTCGCGCACCCCTTCGCGGGAATTCCCTCAAGCTCGGGTAGAGTTCCGCGCAACGGGCCCTGGCCACTGGCTGCGGGGCCGCTTCGGAGAGGACGTCGAGCTTGATCCGACGGCTCGAGATGGCGAGTTCAGTGTTCAGAGGACCATCACCGGCAACCTTTGGAGCCAACTCGATGATCTGATCGACCTTCTGGCGCTGGTGAACTTCCAGTTCCGACTCAAGGCCGAGGTGTCGCGCACAGTGAATGCCTACAACGCCATCGCGATTAAAGAGATGCTCGTCAACGCGATCGTGCATCGCGACTATGATAGAGACGAGGCGGTCCAGGTCGTCGTCGAACCGAAGTCGATCACCGTCATCAGTCCCGGGGGCCTCGTTGAAGAGATCGCGGTCCAGGTCGCGGGGCAATCCTTTCAGGACGCGATTGCGGAGCGGACCAGCCCCATCAAGGGCTATAGAAACCCCGCCATATCTGACCTCTTCTACGGCGGCGGCCAAATGGACCGTCGGGGGTCAGGCCTCTCCGACATGGTCCTTGCGACCGTGAATAACAACGGAGCGGTGAACTTCGGGCCTTCGGCCGACAACACCCAATTCACGGTAACCCTTGAGGCGAGGCCGGAAGCCGTCGATGAGATCACCAATACCGCGCTGCCAATCGCTGAGGAGACCGTTCGCTATTCGTCCAACCTGATCCCGATCGAGACCATGCCGACAAAGGTTTGGCACGCCGCCACCAACGCCAGTTCCAACCGTAGCTTCTATCGCGCAGCGGAGGGGCTTGCGGTTCCGCCGGGCCATGTGAGCGACGGTCGCTTCTATTCCCTCTATGACTTAGAGGAGCTCTCCGACTCTATGGTCACGCCCTTCGACATCGGCGAGATCGAGGTGTTGGACTTCAACGAGCTAATTGAGATGCCCGGAGGGGAGGCCGTGGCCCTGAAGCTGCTTCATGAGTTGCTCTTCGAGCATCTGAAGACCAAGGGGCTGCAAATCGAGTACGATCGACGACGGGCCTATTTTGCGAGGGGTGATGAGCCCGAACTGAAGGTCAGTTATCAGGGGCGCCTACGTAAGGCGACCCGGACTGTGGTCAAAGCTCGTACCAAACGCGAGTCTGACGACATCGTCTACTACGAGCATAAGGCGGTCAGCTTCTCGGTCTTGCGCTTCGGCATCGACTGGGCGGTCGTTCTCACGCCCGGATACGCTTTCACCCGAGACGGTGTGCGCAACCCGATTAGTCGGGAGCGGACCAATGCACTCTCAACTAGGCGCGCGGCGCGCGATTTCAATCCTAGTGTTCTCCAGGATGTATCATTCTGGCTCGCGATCCTGTCGGGTGAAGCTGAGGGCCTTTTCGCCCTCGAGCATCGCGCCGACAACGATCTCGCCAGGTTCGCTCCGCCAGTGCTCCTGTCTCATCGCACACCGACGATCTCGTTTAACGTGTCGGCATTCGATGAGTTGGCGCAGCGCGACACGGAGATCGATGAGGATCTCGAAAGGCTTGACGCCGAGCTGGAGGCACTCGCGCTCGAACCCGACGACGAGGGCGAAGAAGGATTAAGCCCGGAAGGCAATCATCGCGGGGAAGGTGAGCAGTGCGATGTCAATTGAGCTCGCCATCATTGAACTGTCTCCGCCGCGGCTTCAGTTCGGCGGCGCGAGCACGCACACCGATCCCAAAGTTGGTCTTCTCTCGGCGGGCCCCTTCGACCTACGCTTCGGATCAGCCCGGAAGGACCATGTCCATGTCGGGATCATCGGACCTGCGGAGCAGGTGGCGGCGGCGCGGCGCTGGCTGGAGCGCTGCAGCGGCGAGGTTCCAGTCCTAGGTGAACCGAGCTTGCTCAAGAAGCCGTTTCCTGGCTTCGATGAGGCTTTTCATAAGAAGCTGATCGCTCCAGACGCGTCCTCGATTGCGCTTAACTCAGAAAACCATGATGAGCTTGCTCATGCTTTGCGGGGCGACGCCTATCAGGCCTTTCAGCGAGTGGTCGATCTTTACTCTGACGCGCATTTGCGTCTGGCGTCACGCGACCTAAACCGCCCGGACATCGTCCTGATGTGCATCCCCGACGATGTTTTCAGCAAGATTAGCTCGGTCGAGCGCAAGGCGACCGAAACAGAGCGCAAGCGCGCCAAGGAGATTCGGCGCGCTCGCCCTAGCAATCAGCTCGACTTGTTCGACACGCTTGATGAGGTCGAACAGACGCCCGAGGACTTCCTCAAACGTGATCTTAGGCTGGCGCTTAAAGCGCGCGCGCTACGGAACCGATTGCCTATCCAGCTGGTGACGGACGCCCTGCTCAGCGACACGGCGAAAAATCAAGACCCGGCCACCCGTGCCTGGAACTTTGCCGTCGGTCTTTACTACAAGGCTGGCGGCGTGCCCTGGCGTCTGCCTCCGACGGGGCCAGACACTTGCTTCGTCGGTATTAGTTTCCATCATTTCCGAACGACGCAACGCGCTATTGTTCGTTCGAGCTTGGCTCAAGCTTTTTCGAGCGACGGTGAAGGGTTCGCGATCCGCGGAGAGGGTGTTCCCGTAGAACCCGAGCAGGGTCGAAATGTGCATCTCTCCGAGCAGCAAGCGTTCGAGCTCGCGCAGAACGTTCTCGCCGAATATGAATTGCGTACAGGTGGAGCACCCCTACGAGTCGTTCTTCACAAAACCTCGTATTTTGATCCCGCCGAGCAGGCAGGTTTCGCTGCGGCGCTCAAAGACATACCCATTGTATCGATGGTTACCTTGGTGCCTAGTTTGTTTCGGTTACTGCGGTACGGCGCTTATCCGCCGAAAGTTGGAACAGTTTGCACAGTAAATGAGGACCGATCGTTTCTTTTCACGTCCGGCTTCATGCCCGAGCTCGGCACCTACCCGGGACCGCACGTGCCCCAGCCGTTCGAGGTCCGCTGCCTCGGCGCTGAAAGCGCCGTCGCCGCGGCGCAGGATGTCCTTAATTTAACCCGCATGAATTGGAATACCGCGGACATCCGAGGTAAATGGCCGGTGTCTTTGTCCTTCGCACGCCGGGTCGGCGGCATCCTGGACGAGTATGGCGACGATGATCTCGCCGAAACCTCTTTCCGCTACTTCGTGTAGCGGGAAGCTGAAGGCGTCGATATGCTTAGGTCTACACTTTGTTCTTTAGGCAAATATTCTTTGGTCGGCGAAATCCTTGTCGGGTCATTCGTAAGGTAGCTCGCCGAATAGACCGATCATCAGATCCCCATCGTAGAGCGAGAATGGGATTTCTACGTAGTGATCGTGATGGCGCGGAAGGGCACGTCCATCGTTCGGCCCGTTCTTAGTGTGGCCGCGAACCTGTTCACCGTTCTCTTTGATGTAGGGAAGCACCACCAACCGACCGTGGTTGGTGGACAGGATCGTGCCTTCCTTCCAGATCGTCGCACCATCGGATTCGCGTGTCGCCGACGTTTCCTTGATCTGCCAGCCCAGGACACCACCCTCGTACCAGAAGACGATGCCGTTTGAGACCAGCACGCGTTCGCCGCGTGCGAGGGCTTCAGCGAGCAATCTTTGAACACTGGCGAGCTGGAGCAGTTGATTGGCGCGGGGAAGGAGGAGCTGGCGAATCCGGGCCTTGGTCTTTCCCCAATGGGCGGTGGCGCTGATATCGAACCCATTGGCGATTTTGGCACGCTCGGCGGTCAAGGCCGCCTTCTCCCCGGCATGATAGGGCTTTGTCCAGACGTCATCGGGGCCGCGGTAGAGAAGGAAGTGGGTCCAGCGGTTATTCGATCGCCCGACCTTCGCGACCTTAAGATAGGGCATGAGCGCCAGTTGTTCGGCGAGGTCCTGCCGATAGCGTTCGGCCTCGGCCGCCATTTTGATTGACGCAGCTTCCGGTCGTTCGTCACCGGCATGGCGGCGCAAAGCCTCCGCCAGCATCAGCGCCTCTTCGTCCTGCAGGCGCCGCTTGGCTTGTAAGGCTTTGTCAATTTTCAATTCCAACGAACGCTTGGCGATAGAGTCCATGGCGCGTTTCGAGAACGCCTGCTTCAAGGTCTCGTTGAGCGCAGCCGCGGCTGTGACCGCAGCCTCGCGATCCGGATAATGATCCGCGAAGACGCCATCATTGTCGCCGGGCACCAAACGCTCACGCCAAGCCGGTGCGAGTTCATCCTTGTCGACCAGTTCCTGCATGAACCAACGCTCGAACAGCGGTCGATATTGGGGCCACATGGCGAGAATGGTGTCCGATGCGCGCTTCATTTCGGACCATTTCACCATGAGGCATGACCTCTGGCATCGAAGGGCGTGGCGTGACAGAGCAACATCATGCGGCCTTCTCCTGGCGGGTCCGAATGTCGGCAATCCAATTAGCCAGCGCGCCGATTTCACTCTCGATCACGGATGATGAGGGCAAGGGAGGATTGATTTCGCCGGGCTGACTGTGAAGGAGCGCGGAGCAACGGCCGAAAGCCTCGCGCATCGTGATGCAGTCGGCATCGGTGAGGATGGTAAGCTTGATCAAGCCGGTCGTATCTACTTTGCGCGATAGCCGACGGATCACAGGTCCGACCACCTCTTCCACCGCGCGCTCCCAGCAGGTGCGAAGCTGGTCCTGGAAGGATGTCACCTCTCGAAGCCACTTCGCCTGGTCGCCACGCTCATGGTGGATCTTTACATTGGCTAGGTGGGCCTTCATACCGTCGATCACCTTGTCGAGCGGCATGACGCTGGCCGGCGGGTCCTGATGGCAGAAGCCGGAATTATCCGCACCACGGCTGATGAGCCGATAGGCGACCGGCGTTGCCTCGCGATCCTTGGTTGCACGGCAGGCTTCGTCGAGCAGCAGGAGAAAGGCCATGTCGTGCGTGAACACGATGACCTGGCGGGTTGCTCCCGCTTCGGCCAAGCGTGCGGCGACCCGATCGCGGTGCAGGTGGTCAAGAGAGGACACGGGATCGTCGAAAACGATGGCCGATTGCGCGTCGATGGTTGACAGCTCGGCGAGGAAAGCGGCGAGCGCTACGCAGCGATGCTCGCCTTCACTCAGAACCTTGCCGACGGGTTCACTCGGTTTGTTGATGAGACGCACCTGGAAAAAGGGCACTCCCGCTGAGGTCTTGGCCTGTTGAAGCTCGATTGCGAGGCCGGCGACGCCGAGCTTGTCTACTTCGATGGCGAAGCGGCCGCGCAGGCGGTTGGTGACAAGAGCCTGTGCGATCCGGGCACTCTGCGTCGTGATCTTGTTTGTGGTCGTTTCCTTGCTGGCCTTTTCCAAGGCCTCGCTGGATTTGCAGCGTTCAATTTGGGCAAGGACGTCGGCTTGCACGACGCCGAGCCATTTCCGGTCGGCCAAGCCGTCACGCTCGATGAGAAGGGCGGCTCGTTGGGGAGAGCCTACCTCCGATTCCAGGCCTTCGATCCGCGTCGCAATCCCGCCCAGCACATCACGCAATTCCTCTGGCGCGGAGATCGCGTCCGGCGGCAATGTGTGCAAAACCTCGCTTGCGTGGGTTCGAAGCACCGCCCGTAGCCGCCAAGACAGTTGGACGATCTGGCGGCGAAGGGTCTTAGCCAACTCGTCGTGGCCGATATCGTCGCGGATCAGAGCGACGAATGAAGGCAGATCCTTCATGGGGAAACTTTGCGACGATAGCTCCTCCAGCAAATCGTGATAAGCCGCTGCAGCTTCCTCTTCACGGCGTTTGCTTTCGTCCTGGACGAAGGCTTCGAAGCTGCTCAGTCGGTTGACGGCTTCCTCGCCGAGCGGCTGCTGGCACAGGACGCAATGGGAATCCGGGGCCGTCACGGGGAAAGGCTTTTCGGGATAGGCCGCTTCGCGTGAATAGGTTCGAGCAGCTTCCCAAAGGGCTCTCCAGATATCCGAGCCAATGTCCGGCAGAGGTTCCGCAGCGAAGAGATCGTCGGATGCAGCCAATGCCGCCGCTCGAGCAGTTGCAAGACGCCCATAAGCCTCACGGAGCGCGGTCCGGTTCTGCTCCGAGGCGGCGGCGGTCAACTTGCCGATCTGTTCGATCACTGCATTGATACGGGTTTCCTGTGCCTGGAGTTGACGGACGGTCCGGGCGGGATCGCCAGCGAGATCGGTAATGAGGGTCTGAAGCCGCGCGTCTTCCTGCGCGTTCAGGCCAGCCAGTTTCTCAATGGCGTCGGGTTTGGTCTTTCCGGACAAGCCGACGATCATCTTGCCGACCGCAGTATCCGGCTTGCATTCGGGGTTCGAGAGGACGACGGGCGTTTGCTGTTGCAGCTTACGGATTTCGGCCGACAGTTCGGCTTTCACATCCTGGCACGCCTGCGCGAGGCCGGCGAGAATGCGTAAAGGAAGGGGCGTATAGGCGAGATCGTTGGTGTTCTCGACATGGACATTGGCGGTCCGGGAGTCGAACACGCTGACGGCGGACAGCATAGGATCGACCGCTCCGCCCTGATTCCATGTCGCGCTTCGCTTCTGACCGCCGATGAAGAAGTCGACGCTGGCAGTCGGCACGCCACCTGCACCGGCATAGATATTCGGAAGGATGGCATCACCCTTCGGTGAGCGTGCCCGGCAAAGCTGCTTGAGGACGCGGGCATATCCTGATTTGCCAGCCCCGTTGTCACCATAGATCACGGTGAGGCCGGTCTTGCCGAAGGACAGCCGCTCGCCTGGCGCGAGCGCGTTCACATTCGACAGTCCATGCAAGGCGCCGAGGCTGACGACCGCGTGGCTTGCGGCAGGGTCACGGATGTGGCTGGCATCCAGCGGAGCTGCGGCAGCGCCGCCCTTGCAGACCGCAACGAGCGCCGCGATATCGGCAGGTTCTAGCTTTGTCTGGCCGCACAGCCGACGCAAGGCGTCACGCTGCCAGCCGGGCAGGTCGACTGACCATTTCAGTATGTCGGCAAGCGCCGCAGCCTCGTTCGAGAGGTCAGTATTCTGTTGATCCATTGTTCGGTCCCCCATGGCTCCGTCTTCAGCGGTCTGCCATCTGATGTTTCTATTGGCGCTACCCCGTCACGCGCCGCCGACAATGCGTTTTTCCGCCCCAAGCGGAATGATCCAGCCGCCTGCGCCGTCGCGACGCGCAAAGTCATCGGGACTGGCCTTCGCGGCCAAGCGACCGCGAATGGTGTCCGCTTCGCCATCGATTGCCGCGCGGACCAGATCCCGATCGACGCCGACGAAAACCGAACGAAGGTTGAGGCGGGCTAGCGCCTCCTGATCGACGGCGCTGGCCCGCGCATCGGTGATCGGGCCAGCGCGTGTGACGATCCCACCCACCAGGCTGCCTATGTCCCCGTCCTTCTCGACTTCGCTAATTACGGCATTATCCAGAATGGCGCGGGCTCGGGTCGAGGTGTTTTGTAAGGCGCTCGGGCGGGCCTGCCGTGTCAGATCACGTAGCGCCTGAGCGAGTTCTGCGTGACCGAGATGTTCGATCATGCTGGCGACATGCTGGCGGAGCAGGCCGATGAAAGGGGCATCCTTGTCCTGCGGATCGATGGGCTCGCCCATGTCGACCGGATCGTGAACGGAAAGATATGCGTCTGCCGGGCTGGGACTCGCCACACCCCAGCGCGTGGCCACGGCGATCCGCTTCACTGTTACTTTCCGGCCTCTGACCGTGACGTCGATACGTCCGGCCTGCGACCAAGCGCGGGAGAGCGCCTTGGCTGTTCCACCTGGGTCGTGGCATCCCTTGGCCTCTGCGATCGTGAGCGAAGTCAGATCGGATTTGCACGCGATCCAGTCGGGGAGGTCGCCTCGAGCGAGGCGCTCGATCTTGGCGCGTTTACGACCATCAAGATCGACGACTCGATTACCGAGATGCGCGAAAATGGACAGGTCGAAATAGCGTTCGAGATAGGCCCGGGCGACGAACCTGCCGAACAGACCCGACAACGCGACCTTTACTTCACGGGCTTGTCCGAGGGGCTGTTTGAAGATGAAGGGCGTGCCTATGCCGGTCGGCGACAGCAACGCATCGAGGATCGACCATGCGCCGTAAGCAGCGCCCGGCGTTTGAAGCACTTCCCGAATGCCAGCGTCCTCGATCTCGGAGACGTCCAATGTGATGGTCGCGCCGGGGGCTGGGTCCAGCGATCGCGGAGTGAAGCTGTAGATAAAGGTTCGGCTCATGCATCGGCCAGCTTGTAGGCAGACCTGAGAAGGGCAATCGCCTCGTCACGGGTAAACGGCACGTTGAGCGCTTTTGGATCAAGAGTGTCGTCCGCCTCTGCCAGATCAAGGAAGCGTCGCATGTCGTCGCGAATTTGATCGGGCAAGGTGATCGAGGCATCGCCGGGCAGAAGCTGGGTCAGGCGAAGCACATCATTGCGGTGCTTCTTGATGTTTTTGCTGTCGATCTTTTCCCCGGCTTCGGCCCGTGCGGACAGATCGAGGAATGCCCGCGCTTTGAAAGGGATGAGAAGTGTTTCATCGATGACGGTTACGCCCTCGATCTTCCGCTTCGCGGACTGCAACGCTTCATAATATCCGTCGTCGAGCAGAATGGCCGAGAGGCTGACGATGTCTTCCTCAACCGGGATGGGGGTGAGTTCCGCATTTTCCGGAAGGTCGAGGGTGCCCGGCTTGCGGGAAAACA
>DATGWU010000463.1:0-5922 GCA_035299345.1 Rhizobium sp. | reverse complement strand
TCCTCGTCGTCATCGTCATCGCGCGAGCGGCGACGGCGGGGCTTTTCATCCTCGTCGTCATCGTCATCGCGCGAGCGGCGACGGCGGGGCTTTTCATCCTCGTCGTCATCTTCATCCTCGTGACGGTTTCTCCCGCCCTTCGAGGACGCGCGGCCCGAAGAGCGACGGGGAGCCTCGTCCTCGTCCTCGTCGTCGTCATCGTCGAACGCCTCGTCCACGTCCTCATCGCTGATCCGGCCCTCGCCGAACGACTCGTCATCGCGCGACTTGCGAACAGCGTCCAGGCCGGCGTTGATGCGCTTGCCATAATCGTTGTTCTGATACCAGGGGCGGAACAGGATGCTCCCCCAACAGCCGCCGTAGAACACTTCATCGGCGTTTTCGGGATCGACGATTTCCTTGCTCTCGTCGCGAAGCGAAGGGCGCTTCGTCTCACGGCAAGAGATGGTCCACATGCCCTCGTTCTCGGGCTTGTCGGCCTCGTCGCCGTCCTTCAGGAACTTCTTGTCGGACGCCAAGGCTTTCACCTTGTTTTCCTTCATCAGCTTCTCGATTTGCTCTTCGATCAGCTTCTTCGCTTCCTTGTGCGACGACTTCGGAAGAAGGCCGGTGACAGAGAACTTCGGCTCTCCGGAATCGTTCTTGCCCTTGTAGGGCTTCCGAAGATGCGGATAGCTGAAGCGGACGTTCATCACTTTGATACGACCGTCATCATAGAGAACGGCGTTCTTGACCTTCTTGATGACTTTACGTGCCATTGGTTTTCTCCGTATTCGCGGTTTTCGTTTCAGTCTTCGTCATCGTCGAAGACCGATCCATCGCTAGGAAGAGCGGCGCGTTTGTCGCTGACCCTGACGAGGGATTTGGGGCCTGGCGGTTTTATTGCCAAGGTGTTAACTATCTTTGCCGCAGCATCCTTGGAAAGTCCAGCTTTTGCTACGAGCTTGGTTTCAGCTTGTGCGGGCGAGATCATGGATTCCACGAAAATCGCGCCGTCCTTCAAACCGAGTTTCTTGAGTTTACGGTAAACGAACACGTCATCGTCCGGCCAGCGGCGTTGTGTTCGACCTTCGACGAGCTTCCACCCCGGAATGTCTTCCTCGTAGGCGATTGCCCTCTCCATAAGTTCGGCTTCGACCGCGCCGAAAAACTTCTCGACGAAGCTGCGATGACGGAGAATCTTCGCTAGGGCTTTGGTCGATAGTTTGGAAGGATCGCCGGGGTTGAACGGGGCGTCACCGAAGTCATCCTCCACCGCCTCGCTGATCTCAGCCATCTCGCGGGTGGATACCGTCATGTCTTCGTCATCGTCATCGTCGAAAACGCCGGAAGTTACTTCCGCCGCAAGTTTGTAGGCTGCCGGGCAAGTCTGCTTGATCTTGCACCACAGGCAACCTTCCTCGCTCGCGGTGCGAGGCGCGTTGAACCGCCAGGCGGCGTGCGCGCGAGGCTTCACCGTGTTGAGCGCGAAGTCCAGAAGCTCGCCAATCGAGATGACCCATTCGCTGAAGCCATCGGTCAGGCGCGGGTGTGCGATCCGGATGCGGACGCGCTGAATGTTGTAGCTCTTGCGGTAGATGCGCCAAGCGCCGTAGGCATATATTTGAGCCTGAGTGTTGCCCTCGGCATAGACACGGACGCCCTTGCCGTATTTCAGGTCGGTGACAACGATCTCATAGGCGCGGTCGCCCTGCCTGTTGAAAAGCTCGTCGTCGATCTCGACGATGGCGATATGGTCTGCGGTGCCCTTCTGATTGGGGATCGGCGTGAGATCGCTGAAGTCCACCCGCGTCTCCGTCAGGGCTTCTACAGCTTCCTCTTCGATCTCCCGGCACCATTGAACATAGTGCGCGACGAAGCCTAGCATCTCTTCGTCAATCGTGAACGTCCAGCCGTCCACGGTCATCTCTGTGCCGATCAGCTTGCGTGCGGCCTTGCGCCCGTGCTTCAACCAGGTTTCGCCTACGTGGTGTGCGACTGCGCCTTCCGCCGCTTCCTTGCCAGCGTCGTCGTCTGCGAGAATGTTTGGAATAAGCGATCCGGAGCACGTCAGCCACATTTTTGAGGATGACGGCGAGAAAGCCGAGTGGCCTGAAGCGGCCATCGCAGCGATATCGTCCAGGGTGTATCCGTGATGCTCAGACACGCAAGCTGTCCAGGGTTGAGGACAGGTCCGAAAGCACGCTCAGCGCCCGCTTCTCGGCTGCTTCAAAAGCAGGAGGGAGCGCCGCTGTGCGCTGCTCAATCAGAGCCGTCAAAAGCTCGAATAGCTCGGCGTCGTGATCGGTAAACCGCAGAGCGGCGTCCATGAACACGTCGAGCGGATCAGCGCCTACCGCGAGGCCGAGAGGAACGAAGAGCCATTGGCCCCGCGACTTCTCCATGCGGAATACTTCTGCCGAGCGGCCGTCGCGAGCGATGTTGTAAGCGACGTTCTGACGGCCGGCGCGGCGATGGAGCTTAATCGCGAGGGTGTTGCCAAGGGCTGCGGTAACTTCCGGACTCGGCCCTTTCCATAGCAAACTCATCGGCCCCACACCCTTCAGTCTCGCACCTGTGTTTCGGGAAGTAGCAGTACGGACAATGCCAACGGTGGCGCAGCCGCCTTTCTACGACGATGATAACCAGGAGCACGGTCGCGATCATGCCGAACAAGATGAATACGCCAAGCCATTCCATGACACACTCCTGTTCGGGTTGGTGGCCCGGCACCTTGCCGGGCCACCCGTGAAGACTAGATTTCGTCCTCGTCGTCGCCTTCATCACCTTCGAGCGCCTGCTCGGCCTTTTCGTAGGCCGCGTCGAAGTGTTCAGGGTGAGTCAGAAGGTCGGCCAGGTCGTCGCACTTGAACGAAGAGATGATCTTCTTCGCGACGGGCTTGCCGACTTCCTTCGACACCTTCCGGATGATCGATTCCACGTCATCCTTGTCGTGCTCCGGCTCGACGACCTTCTTCTTGTCAGCGCCCTTCGCGGGGGCGCCACGGCCCTTGCGGGTGGGCTTGGCGTCTTCGCCGTCATCATCGTCCGATGCAGCGGGCTTGCCCTTGCCGCTGGCGGTCGCGCCGCCGGCTGCGGTGTTCGCCTCGACTGCCTTGCGGAGTGCGACGACTTCCTTCGTCAGAAGGTCCAGCTTCTCTTCGAGCATGTGAATGCTTTCCTCTTTGTGATGGTCGGTCCTGAGTGGACGCCCGATCTATTGCTCCCTGGATCGAGTCACGTCAAGCCCCCTCGTGTTAACTTTTCTGACTTGCACAATTAACCTTTGCCCCGCTATGGATCGGGTGGACCGAATACCAGTGGGGTTCCCATGCTATCCAATTCTCAGTGGCCCGCGCCGGCCTGGCAAAACGGCTTGTCTGAAGCTGACCAGGGGAAGGCGCAGGCCCGTGTTCTGCTCGATATCGCAGCGATTTACGCCACTTCGAGCGGTACTAGCTCTGCCCTCGCGCACGCCCTGGGGGTCAATCCGACCGCAATCCTGCAAGCCCGGAGCCGTGGGAAAGTGAGCGCTGAACTCGCCGTCAAGATCGAGTCGCTGCTCGGCCGCGCGTTGTTCCCGCGTGAGCTTTTCCGCCCTGATCTCTTCCTGATCGGAGACTGATCCGTGGCAAAGGGGAGGACGCCGTATCTGGAAAAGTACGGGCCATTGGCCCTGGAAAACGGATACGAGATTATACCTATCAAGCCGGGCACGAAGCGTCCGCCGTTCGACAAATGGGAAGAGATCAGGGCGAATCAGTCAAAGCTCGACCGCTGGCTCGATCACGGTCGGGGCGATCACGGGGTAGGCATCCTGGCGCGCAAGACGCCGATGGTGGATATCGACTGCCGGGACGAGAAGATCGTTCGCAAGATGATCGACTTCACGCAAGATTTGCTCGGCGATACGCTGCAACGTGTTGGTTTCGCTCCGAAAACAGGGCTGCTCTACCGCACGAACAAGCCCTTCCCCAAGGTGAACTCAGCCACGTTCGTCGATCCCGATGACGACTCGGACAAGCCGGCGACGCACAAGCTCGAAGTCCTTGGCGACGGCCAGCAATTCGTGGCGTTCGCCGTCCACCCGGATACCGGCAAGCCCTATCGCTGGATCGAAAAGGAAGGCCCGCACAACCTGGCATGGTCCGAACTGCCGGTGATCTCGCGCACGGAAGCGCTTGAGATCGCGGCTGAGTTTGAACGGCTCATGCGAGAAGCCGGCTATGTCGAGAAGCGCAAGAGCCGGCTGGATCGCGAGCGCGCGTCAGCGGGCGAGATCGACGATGACGACGAGTTCGTAACCGACGCCGCCCGAGTCGATATCACGACTCAGGAGTTGAGCCTGAAGCTGGCCCTGGTGCCCGGTGCAGACGACTATGACACCTGGCGCGACGTGGGCATGGCGCTCTACCACCAGTACGAGGGCGCCGACGAGGGCCTGATCCTGTGGCACGAGTGGAGCGCTCAGGCATCCAACTACGATCAGGATGTGCTAGACGACAAGTGGCCCACCTTCGATATCGAAGGCAAGGGTCGCGCGCCTGTCACCGCCCGACTGATCCTGAAGCTCGCAAACGAGGAAGAGCGGCGGATCGCGGGCGAGCAAGCCGAAGATACCCGCGAGGAAATCCGTAAGGCCAAGACGATTGAAGCGCTCAAGGAAGCTGCCGAGAAGGTAAAGCGGATCGCTTTCGAGCCGCTGATCCGCGAGGGGATCGTCGATCTTGTCAAGCGGCGGTACAAGGATATCAGCGGCAATGCTCTCAGCACGGGAATGGCTCGCCAGCTTACCCGCTACGAGAATCCGGAGAACCGACGCAAGCCGAAGTGGCTCGAAGGCTTCGTTTATGTCGAGCGCGACAAGGTTTTCTACCATATCGAGAACCGGATGGAGCTTGATGCAGAGGCTTTCAACGCCAAGCACAACCGATTCATGATGACGCAGAAGGACCGGCTCGAAGGTCGGTCGGCTCCTGAGCACACCGCCAGCCAGGCGGCGCTCAATCTGTGGGAGATAGAGACGGTTTACCGGCGCATGTATATGCCCCACGAAGACCGCTATTTCGTCTATAACGGGCAGCGTTTCGTCAATTTCTACACCGAGATCGGGGTGCCGGACGTGCCGGAAAGCCTCTCATCTGACGAGAAGGCGGCGATCAAGCGGGTGAAAGCCCACTTCGCCCACCTGTTCGCGAGCGAGCGAGATCGGAAGTTACTTCTGGATTGGCTCGCATATACCGTGCAGGAGCGTCGCCGCATCTCTTGGGCACCGCTGATCCAGGGCACCCAGGGGGACGGCAAGACCTTCTTTGCCCGGATGCTGAAGGTCGTGCTCGGCTGGGAAAACGTCGCTATCGTGCCCGGTGAAGCGCTCGAAGAGAAGTACAATCACTGGATGGAAGGCGCTCTACTCGTCTTCTTCGAAGAAGTCCGCCTGCACGGTGCGAATCGCTACGAGGCGATCAATCGCATGAAGCCGTGGATCACGAACGACAACATCACGATCCGCGCGATGCACAGGGGAAGCTATGAAGTCGTCAACACGGCTTCGATCATCGCTGCGTCCAACCACAAAGACGCCATTCCAGCCGGCCAGCAAGACACGCGGTACTTCCCGATGTTCTCGCGCTGGCAGACCAAGGAACGGCTCGACGCTTTCGAGCGGGAGAACCCCGGCTACTACACCGATCTCTACGGTGCGCTCGAATACGGCGGTGCGCTGCGCCGCTGGCTGCTCAATCACGAGATCAGCGACGAGTTCAATGCCGCCGCCCGTGCTCCGAAGTCGTCCAACAGGGCTGAGATGCTGGCGCTGAGTGCGAGCGACGAGGAAGAGGCGTTCAACGAGGCCCTGGCCGAGAGCGACAACCGTGGCTTCAGCAAGATGATCCTGGACTCGACGCTGCTGGACGACGAACTAGAGACGAGGGGGTGTGACGC
>DATGWU010000462.1:0-3232 GCA_035299345.1 Rhizobium sp. | reverse complement strand
CCTTGTTCGGCGCCAGCTTCGTGGCGATCTCCGCCGATCATCCGCTGGCGGCGGAAGCCGCCGCGCAGGATCCGCAGCTTGCCGCCTTCATCGAGGAATGCCGCCAGACCGGCACGGCGGAAGCCGAACTCGAAAAGGCGGAGAAGAAGGGCTACCGCACGCCGCTGGAAGCCGTGCATCCCTTCGATCCAAGCTGGAAGCTGCCGGTCTATGTGGCGAATTTCGTGCTGATGGAATACGGCACCGGCGCGATCTTCGGATGCCCGTCTGGCGACCAGCGCGACCTCGACTTCGCCCGCAAGTATGGTCTGCCGGTCGTGCCGGTGGTTATGCCGAAGGACGGCGACGCTGCGACCTTCGCGGTCGGCGACACTGCCTATGACGGTGACGGCGTAATGATCAATTCGCGCTTCCTCGACGGCCTCGACACCGACGCGGCCTTCAAGATGGTCGCCGACCAGCTATCGGCGACGACGCTTGGCAATGCGCCGCAGGGCGAGCGCAAGGTGCAGTTCCGCCTGCGCGACTGGGGTATTTCCCGCCAGCGCTACTGGGGTTGCCCGATCCCGGTCATCCACTGCGAAGCCTGCGGCGTCGTCCCGGTGCCGAAAAAGGACCTGCCAGTCAAATTGCCCGACGACGTGACCTTCGACGTGCCCGGCAATCCGCTGGACCGCCACGCGACCTGGCGCCATGTCGCCTGCCCGCAATGCGGCAAGGATGCCCGTCGCGAAACCGACACCATGGACACCTTCGTCGATTCGAGTTGGTATTTCGCCCGCTTTACGGCACCGCACGAGGACCTGCCGACCGTTCCGGCAATCGCCGACCACTGGCTGCCGGTCGACCAGTATATTGGTGGCATCGAGCACGCGATCCTGCACCTGCTCTATTCTCGTTTCTTCACCCGCGCCATGCGCGAGACCGGTCACGTGAACCTCAGCGAACCCTTCAAGGGCCTATTCACCCAGGGCATGGTGGTCCACGAGACCTATAAGCTCGGTTCCGGTGCACACGGCCAGTGGGTAGCGCCCGCTGACATCCGCATCGAAGAGGTCGACGGTACCCGTCGCGCCGTTCTGGTCGCCACGGGCGAAGAGGTCACTATTGGCTCGATCGAGAAGATGTCCAAGTCGAAGAAGAACGTGGTTGACCCGGACGACATCATCGCCTCCTACGGGGCCGATACCGCGCGCTTCTTTGTGCTTTCAGATTCCCCCCCCGATCGCGACGTCATCTGGTCGGAATCGGGGGTGGAAGGCGCACATCGTTTTGTACAAAGAGCATGGCGTCTGATTTCCGAAGCTTCCGTGCAAATGGGCGAGTGTAATGCGAATCCGGCTAAGGAAGGCGAGGGGCTCGCCATATCGCAAATCGCGCACAAGACCCTGAAGGCGGTTCAGGCCGACTATGACAAGCTCGCCTTCAATAAGGCTGTCGCACGCATCTACGAGTTCGTGAACGCGCTCGCAGCCCCGCTGACGAGAGTAACAGCCGGTGGTGCCGACAGGGACTACCTTGCTGCGGTCAAGGACGGCGCGAACATCCTCGTCCACCTGATTGCTCCGATGACACCACACTTGGCAGAAGAGTGCTGGAAGGCCCTCGGCAATTCGGGCATGGTCGCCCAAGCGCCGTGGCCGACATACGATCCTGACCTGGTCACCGAGAACGAGATTGTTCTGCCGGTGCAGATCAACGGAAAGAAGCGCGCGGAATTGACAATCGCTCGAGAGGCGGATCAAACTGCGGTACAGAATGCGGTCCTCGCCCTTGATACCGTCAAGGCCGCCTTGAACGGGCAGGTGCCGAAGAAGATCATCGTGGTACCTCAGAGGATCGTCAATATTGTTGTCTGAACGCATCGCTCGTCCGATCCGAAGGATTTTGCTTGGTTTGAGCGTGGCAACGGCGCTGGCTGGCTGCCAAGTTCGTCCGTTGCATGACGGAGCGGCGGGCAGGGCGGAGAGCCTGGCTGCTATCGCCTACTCGCAGGCCGACAGCCGCGTGGGCCAGGAGGTCCGCAATCAGCTGGTGTTCCTTACCGGCGGAGGTGGCGGAGAGCCGGCGAATCCGCAGTACACAGTCGACATGAAGGTCGATTCGAAGACAATGGGCGTACTTCTCGAGCAGTCTTCAGACGTTCCGAAAGCGGGGCGTGTCATTGTCTCCGCTGACTATACGCTCACACGTACCTCAGACGGAACGGTCCTGCGTACCGGCCGTCGCCAGATCGTCGCGCCGGTTGACTATCCCGAGCAGGAATTTGCCAAACTGCGTGCGATCCGCGATGCGGAAGACAGGGGCGCTCATCAGTTGGCCGAGCTTATTCGAGCCGACATTGCGACGATCATCGGGCGCTGAGCAGGCGCCGCGATGTCGGAGATAAAGTCAGGCGAGTTCGACAGTTTTCTCCAGAAATCGGCAAGGCATTACCGTCTCTTCGTCATCTACGGCCCGGACCGGGGACTTGTCTCCGAGCGGGCGAGTCAACTGGCGAAGGTCACTGGAGTTGAACTTGGGGATCCCTTTTCAGTCATCCGCCTGGACGTCGGTGATCTTCAAGGCGATCCGGGACGTCTGATTGACGAAGCGAACGCCTTTGGTCTCTTCGGCGGTGGTAAGCTTATCTGGATCAAGGACGCCGCGAACGAGAAGGCACTCGTCGAGGGCCTGCAGTACCTGAGCGAGAATCCACCTGAAACGAGCCATGTCATCGTAGAGGCTGGCGATCTCAAGAAAGGTGCGCTGCTGCGCAAGACTGCGGAGGCCGCCCGCACGATAGCAGCAATTGCCTGTTATCAAGATGACGTGCGTCAGCTGAACGCGCTGATCGACAGCGAGCTCGCAGCCGCTGGCCTGCGAATCACGCCGGCAGCACGCGAGTTGTTGGTCGAACTGCTCGGGGGGGACAGGATTGCCTCACGCAATGAAATCAGGAAACTTACTCTCTATTGCCTCGGGCGGGACATCATTGATGAAGAGCACGTGAGAGAAATCATCGGAGACGCGAGTGGTATTTCCACTGACGAGGTTATCGACGCTGTCCTGACCGGCGATCCTGACGCGTTTCTTCACGCGGTGCAAAAGATCACAACGTCGAAGACGCCCATATTCCTTGTACTGCAGTCCTGCTTGCGACAGTTCCAGCAGCTCGATCTGATGCGGTCGGAGATGGAGGAACGCCGTCTCCAGCCTGCTCAGGTCATGCAGAATCTCGGCCGCGGAATAC
>DATGWU010000461.1:0-5209 GCA_035299345.1 Rhizobium sp. | reverse complement strand
GGTTTTCCGGATCGTTGTATTTCCAGATTTCGCCGGATCTGGCGGCGATCGCCGCGAGCACCGAGGGCGCTGGGCCGAAGCCGCTTTCGTTGGCGCCGATACGGGCGAGCACCGGCCGTCCGCGCTGGCGCTCGATGGCCTCGGGGCCGACGAAAGGAACGGTGGAGGGCAGGGCGCTGATCAGCGGCGTGAAGCGCGAGAAGGCGGTCATTCGGCAAATTTCCCGGCAGGTTGCGAAATGCCGGTACAATAGGAACAACGGTGGCGGGCGCAAGGCCGGATTGACCGCTTTCGGTTCAGCGGCGCTTCGCCTGCTCGAGTTTTTCGCCGATCATGAAATCGGCGCGGACGAGCCGGTGCAGCATCGCTTCCGGAAGGGCCATGATGAACTTCACGCCGATCCGGCTGCCGTTGCGGTAGATCTCGGCGCAGCCGATGCGTTCGGAGATGCCGAGCACCTGGAGATAATAATGTTCCGGCAGGCCGATGGTGGTGGTGACGTGAATGCCCGCTCCACCCTGCGAGATGTCGACGATCTCGCAATGACGCATGGTGATGCCGGAAAGACCGCGGTTCACCGCGACGATGCGGGCCGGACGCTTGACGTAGAAGCGTTCCCATCGTCGTTCGTACATTTCCGATTGCACCTTCGCCAGATGCGTTGCGCGCAGCATGCTCACGTCCCAAAACCCCCGAAAGACGGCGCCTTTTATCGAGGCTGCAGCAAAACCGTTGTCTTGCCGTCAACGGAATTCATCGCTTTTTAGCGAAATGGCATTTTGCCGGATAAGCGGGGATCGGGACGTCGCGCAGGGCGTTATTATTTGATCACAATCAATGTTGCGAGGTTTCGACTGGCCTAGCTTTCAAAAGAACGGAGGCCCTTGCCGCTGCGTGCGGGAGGGATGTACCGGGGCAGGTATATTCGAGCTTGCTTGAACAGGCCGGACGACATGCCTACAATCATCAAAAAGGGGCGCATGGCCCCGCAACCAAGGAGGCAGACATGAGCCGGATCGTTATTGGTCGGAAAGCCTGGGTGGTGGTATGCGACGGCGGCAAGGCGCTGTTCCTGCGCAATGACGGGGACGCCGATCTCGTCAACCTGACGGTCGCCGATCACATGGGCCAGCATGTCGAGGCGACCCGGGATCTCGGAACGGACCAACCCGGCCGCGCTTTCTCCTCGGTCGGGTCGGGCCGCAGTGCCATGGGCGAGACCGACTGGCACGAGCAGGCCGAGGCGGACTTCCTGAAGGAGATCGCCGCAAAGATATCCGAACTGGTCGAGGCACATGAGATCAAGGCGCTCATCCTCGTTGCGCCACCGAAGGCGCTCGGCATCCTGCGCGGTGCGCTGGACGGGCTGCCGGACGGCGTCGTTCGCGCCGAGGTGGCCAAGGATCTGGTGAAGGAGACCGTTCCGGAACTCGAGAAGCACCTCGCATCGCTGGAATGACGTCCGCAAGAGAACAAGAAAAACGCCTCCGGTCTCGCGGCCGGAGGCGTTCTTGGTTGGCGCAGACGTTCTTTAGAGCTCGAACGAGAGCCGCACCACGTGGTGCAGGAACTCCGGATCGATCAGCATGTTGAAGCCGACGGTCACCTTTTCTTCCTCCCGGCGAATGAAGGTGCAGCCGATCTCGTCGTGAATGCCGAGGATTTCGAGGAAGAAGTGGTTGGGCAGCATCACATGCGGGCTGAGCTCGATCTCGGCACCGTAGAGCGAGATCGTCCTGACGAGGCAACGCAGCGAATTCTTGGTGCTCAGGTGACGGCCGACGAAGACGATCTTGCCGGGCCGGTCGACCGAGTATTTCTCGTAGACCTGGTCCTGCGGAATATCCCTTTTGGCGTCCGGTGTGATCTTCAGAGGCATTTCACCCTCCCTGAATTGACGTCATGGCTTCAATCTAGCGAAAGATTACTGACGTTTCCTCAATGCGGATTCTCGATTTTTCCCGACGGCCGATCGCCGGCCGTGGGCGCTTCTTGACAGATCGGTGCCGGCACCCCATTAAAAGGGTCGGTTGAGGCGCCGGCTGCTCGCGGGTGAAAACCTTTGGTGAAGTCCTCCCTCGTTCATGGAAAGCCCATCACGTGCATGCGTCATGGGGCAATGCGAGCCCCCTATTCAAGAATACGCGTGCGACGGAAGAAGGAGGCTGCCATGACCATGGCCCATCTGACCATTGACGATCTGAAATCCCAGGCCCGCCGGCTGCGCGAGGCGATGTCCGCCGCGGGAACGCCGCTCACCCACAGCGCCGCGCTCGAGCTCGTCGCGAAAAGCCACGGCGCGCGTGACTGGAATACGCTGTCGGCACTTGCCGCCAGGACCGACAACGTCCCGGCACCTCCGGCCGTGGTCGGCGCGATCGTGACCGGCGAGTATCTCGGCCAGCGGTTCCGCGGCAAGGTGCTTGCGCTGCGCAAGCTCTCGAACAGCGACTATCACGCAATCACGCTGCATTTCGACGAGCCGGTCGACATCGTGACCTTCGACAGCTTCTCGGCGTTTCGCCAGCGCGTCAGCGGCACGATCGACGGGCGAGGGGTCTCACCCCAGCGCACCTCGAACGGCCGTCCGCACATCGTGCTCGACGCATAGCGCCGACCGGTTCCCAATCCATCCAGTTCGAAGACGCGGTCCGGAACGGCTTCAATGCCGGTCCGGCGCCCGTCGTCAGGATTTGTCATGACATCCCCATCCCTCGGAAATCCCTATCTCGCCGGAAGCATTCCCCGGCTCTTCCTGCGCACGGCGACACCGATCGTCGTCATCATGCTTCTGAACGGCCTCTACGTGATCGTCGATGCCTGGTTCCTCGGCGCCTATGTGGGTGCTGCGGCACTCTCCGCGGTGACGCTTCTCTTTCCCGCACTGATGGCCATGCTGGCATTGCAGGCGCTCGTCGCCTCCGGCATGGCGAGCATCCTCGCCCGGCGTCTCGGTGCGGGAGAAGCGGCGGGAGCATCATCAGTTGTCGCCTCCGCTCGCCGGCTGGCACTCGCGATCACGGCCCTTCTCAACCTCTTTTACTGGACCGTCGGCCGGGATCTCATCCCTGTCGCGGCGGGTGGCGACGGCGAGGTGTCGATGCTCGCCGAGGCCTTCATGGCGGTCGCCGTGGTGGCCCAGCCCGTGGCCATGTTCCTCGCCGTCGAGATCGACCGGCTGCGTTGCGAGGGGAGGATCGCAACCATGACCCGCATCACGGTCACGGCCGCGCTCCTCAATATTCTCCTCAACTGGCTGATGATCGCCGTGCTCGGGCTCGGCGTGGCGGGCTCGGCGCTGAGCTCCGCCACTGCCCAGGCGGCCTGTCTCGCCGCCGTCGTCCTCTGGCGTAGGCGCCACGCGGCAGGGAATGCGATGGCGAGCGGGCGGGCGAGCCTCGGGGAGATGCGCGGCATTCTCGCCCTCGGTGCGCCGGCAAGTCTCGGGCTTCTCGGCATTTCGCTTGCCTCGGCGGCGATCATCGTCAATGTCGCGCAGTGGCAGACGGTGCACTACGTCGAGACGGTGGCCGCCTACGGCATCGTGACGCGCATCCTCTCCTTCGCCTACCTGCCGCTGATGGGGCTGGGGCTCGCCTTCCAGACGATCTGCGGCAACAATTTCGGTGCCGGAGAGCGTCAACGGGTGGCCGGGAGCCTGGCGACCGCGGTCGTCTCGGCCTTCCTCTACTGCCTCGCCGTCGAGGTGCTCGTCGTGCTGGCCGCCGGGCCGATCGGCCGGGCATTTTCCGGTGATGCGCTGGTGGCGGCCGAATTCGTCCGGATCATCCCCTGGATGCTCGCGGTCTATGTCCTGTTCGGCCCGGTGATGATGCTCGGCGCCTATTTCCAGGCGATCGGCGATGCGGGGCGGGCGGCCCTCTTCGGACTGGCGCGGCCGTACCTGCTCTCGATCCCGCTCACCTTCCTCCTGCCGTTCTTCTTCGGTGAGGCGGGGATCTGGCGGGTCGCGCTCTTTGCCGAGACGGGCATGCTGGCACTGGCGGCGCTGGTGATTACGCACGGCCGGCGCCGCGGCTTCGCTTATGGCCTGCTGCCGGCCTGAGCGGCGACGGCCACGGCATTCGGCATTGACACGGCGCGCGTCGTCGCCACAAGGTTCGCCCATGTCAATGCCCGAAGAACTCGCCGACTGCCTCGTCCTCAATACGGTTTCCGCGGCGCGGTCACTGCTGCGCCGCTACGACGCCAGGCTGAAGCCCTTCGGCGTCACGGTGCAGCAGTTCTCGCTTCTCGGGGCAATCCGCGCCCACTCGGAGGAGCCCGTGGCCGTGCTGGCACAGCGCATTTCGCTCGATCGAACCAGCCTGACCCGCAATCTGGACCTTCTCGAACGCAAGGGCCTCGTCCGCCGTCTCGCCGGCTCCTCCGGCAATGCCAGGTTCTGTGCCCTGACGGAGGCGGGCGATACACTCCTCGACCAGCTCGTCGTCGAGTGGCGCAAGGCCCAGCCGGGCCTGCTGACCGGCCTCTCCGCCGACGAGGTCGCCACCTATCTCAAGGTCGCCCGCCATCTGGCACGATGAGGCTTCTGTTTGCTGCGGCAAGTTGCTGCTTGTATAGTGTATATGCACAGTGTAAATGCACGGACGCAGAACAGTACAAGCGGGAGATCGCGGATGCATGAACCAATCGTCATAACGGGCCTCGGTGCCGTCTCGCCTCTGGGCGCCGGCGTCGACGCCACCTGGAGCCGGCTGCTTGCCGGTGAGAGCGGCATTCGCACCAATACCCGCTTCGACACCGAGGGCTGGAAATGCCGGATCGCCGGTCTGGTGCCGAGCCATACGGACGACCCGCAGGGCTTCGATCCAGAGGCGGCGATGGACCCGCGGGAACTCCGCCGCAGCGACCTCTTCATCCACTACGCCATGGCGGCGGCAAAGGAGGCGCTGGACCAGGCCGGCTGGCATCCGGAAGATCCGGCCGACGGCATGCGCACGGCGACCATCATCGGCACCGGTGTCGGCGGCGTGCCGGCGATCACCGCGGCGACGGAACTGATTCGCACCTCCGGCACGCGGCGCCTCTCGCCCTTTGTCGTTCCTTCCTTCCTGCCCAATCTCGCGACCGGGCAGGCTTCCATCCGCTTCGGTTTTCACGGTCCGTCGGGCGCTCCGGTCACGGCCTGCGCCGCCTCTGCGCAGGCGATCGGCGATGCCATGCGCATGATCCGCAATGGCGAGGC
>DATGWU010000460.1:0-1882 GCA_035299345.1 Rhizobium sp. | reverse complement strand
CGCCGCGAACCTGCGTGCGGCGGAGAGCGGCGATGCGCTCGACGCGGCGACCGCGCTCTCCGCGCTCCGGCTCGTGTCGGCGCCGGAACAGGGCCGGATCAAGATCTGCGCCAATTGCGGATGGCTGTTCCTCGACCGCAGCAAGAACCGCAGCCGCACCTGGTGCGACATGGCGGTCTGCGGCAACCGCACCAAGGCGCATCGCCACTATCGCAAGAGGAAGGAAGCCTTGTCATGAAAACGCGATGGATCGCGGCCGCCCTGCTCGCCCTTCTGCCACTCGCGGGCTGCCAGCGCGAGGACGCGAACGAGCCGCTCAAGGTCTCCGGCCGGGTCTTCATCTTCAACTACCGCATCGCCGCGGCGACCTACGTCATCACGCTTGCGCGCAACGGTCCGCTGCCGGAGGAGAGCTTTGCCGAGACGACCTACGAGAACCCGGCCGGCGGCCCGCCGCTCGTCACGCGCTCGAAGATCTTCCCCTTCTGGGAAAAGGTCTCGCTCGAGAGCCCGCCGGTCCACTGTGTCATCAGGGACAAGCCCTACGCGGTGACGATCCGCATCCTCGACGCCGGGGATTCTGTGATCCAGACGATCGAAACCAGCGTAACCTCGACGCTCGACCAGAGCATCCTGCCGGCCAAGCCGCTGGTGGTGGGGCCGATCTACACGCCCAATCCGGAAGTCTTCAAGGGCGATGGCAGCCAGGATTTCGACCCGGACAAGGATTGTCCGGCACCTGCCTCCGGGACGTAACAGGCGGACCACGAAAAGCCGGAAGCCGGAGCGTTTCCGCCCCGGCTTCCCGAATATCTTCAAAGGTTTGAGGCGAGAGCCTCAGGACCTGATTCAGCCGACGATCTCGGTGTCGGAGAACCAGTACTTGATTTCTTCGGCAGCGGTTTCCGGAGCGTCCGAGCCGTGAACCGAGTTTTCGCCGATCGACAGCGCAAAGGTCTTGCGGATGGTACCTTCGGCCGCCTGGGCCGGGTTGGTGGCGCCCATGATCTCGCGGTTCTTCAGGATGGCGCCTTCGCCTTCGAGGACCTGTACGACGGTCGGGCCCGAGGTCATGCCTTCAACGAGTTCGCCGAAGAACGGACGTTCCTTGTGAACGGCGTAGAAGCCTTCGGCTTCGCGCTTGCTCATCCATACGCGCTTCGACGCGACGACGCGCAGGCCCGCATCTTCGAGCATCTTGGTGATCGCGCCCGTCAGGTTGCGCTTCGTTGCGTCCGGCTTGATCATCGAAAAAGTGCGTTCAATCGCCATGGGTCTCATCCTTTTGTCCTACGGGAAAGTGGGCGGTATCTACCCGCCTCAAGGCCTTAAAACAAGGGGGATGGACGAATTTCACGAGACCGTCATATCATTGCCCGCCGACATGGCCGGCCGCTATTCCGGAGCGGCTCGACCGGGGGGCAATCGACAGGAGTCCTCCATGAAAAATCGTCCAGACGGCGCCGGCCGCGCCATCGCGGCCCTGCCCGGACTTGCCGTCCACTGCTCGATCCTGCAGGCGTCGAGCAGCCGCTTCCGCCAGTTCCAGATCGACGAGCCGGCGGTCATCCTCGTCAGGCAGGGCTGGAAGCGCGTCATCAGGGACCATGATGAGGTCGTCGCCGGTCCGGGCGAAGCCGTCTTCGTGCCGCAGGGGCTCGAATGCGTGATCGTCAACGGCGTCGGGGAAACCGGCGCCTATCACGCCGAGGCGCTCAGCCTCACACCGGCGCTCGTCGCCGCCTATGCCGATCCCGCGATGAGGCCCACGACCGGCGCCGTCCACGTCGCCCCGGACGACGGCTTCCTCGATGCGCTCGCCCGCGCGCGGCGGACCATCACGGCGGGCGCCTCGACGCAGGTGAGCGTCCACCGCCACGTC
>DATGWU010000459.1:0-2063 GCA_035299345.1 Rhizobium sp. | reverse complement strand
CGGTCCTTCCCCTTCCCCTCACCCTGCCCCCTTGCTAGTTTGCCGAAACGCAAATCAGCATGGAAGGAAGACAAGGATGGACCTCGGCATTTCGGGTAAGCGTGCGCTCGTTCTCGCCTCCTCGCGCGGGCTCGGGCTCGGCATCGCCCGGGCGCTCGCCGCGGAAGGCGCGCATGTGCTGCTTTGCGGGCGCAGTGCCGACAGGCTCGCCGCCAATGTCGCGGCGATCGAGGCCGGGGGCGGCAAGGCCGATTACGTCGCCGCCGACCTGACCGATGCTGGCTTCGTCCCGGCGATGGTGGAAGCCGTCGCCACGAAACTCGGCGGCATCGACATCCTCGTCAACAATACCGGCGGCCCGACGCCCGGCACGGCGGAAGAGATGACGCCGGAAAAGCTCGACGGCTTTTTCCAGTCGATGGTGGTGCGGGTGATTACGCTCACCAACGCGCTGCTGCCGCAGATGAAGGCGCAGGGCTTCGGCCGCATTTTGACCGTCGCCTCGTCGGGCGTCTTCGAACCGATCCCCAATCTCGCGCTCTCCAACACGCTGCGCAGTGCGCTCATCGGCTGGAACAAGACGCTCGCGACGGAAGTCGCAGGCTTCGGCATCACCGCCAACATGCTGCTGCCCGGCCGCATCCACACCGACCGGATCGATGAGCTCGACGGCGCCAATGCGGCCCGCTCCGGCCGCTCGGTCGAAGAGGTGCGCGCCGCCTCGGTGAAGACGATCCCCGCCGGCCGGCTCGGTCGGGTCGAGGAGTTCGCCGCCGCCGCCGCCTTCCTCTGCTCGGTCCCGGCGAGCTACGTCACCGGCACGATGTTGCGCGTCGACGGCGGTGCGGCCCGCTCGATCTGAGCTTCCCGCGCTCCGCGTTTCCGGCGCTTTTCCGGCATGGAGAGGGGTGCGACCGATTGTCGCAAAAAGCGCTGGCGTCACATAGGACTTGGGCTATAGTAGGTGCGACAAATCGTTCCATGGGAGGAAAATTTGGAACAGGTTCGCACGACACTGACGGTCGCAGGATTGCTGATCATCGCCGTTGGCCTTGCGTGGGTGGCGCATGGCATGGGCACGATTCATCTGCCGGCCACCGACTTCATTACCAAACAGAGCGTCTGGACGACGAACGGCTCGCTGGTCGCCGTCTTCGGCCTGATCGTGCTCTGGAGCTCGCGGCGCTTCCTGCGCTGAACGCCCGTCTTTCGCCCCGTCTTCTAGCGGACCGGGAGGCGGGGCACATTTTAGCGCGCCTCAGCGAGCAGTGACGCGCACGATCGCCGGTCGGCGCCTTTGTCGGGAAACGGAGCCTTGTCGATGCGACGGACACTCACCTTGCTCGGCGTGATCGCCTTGCTGATTGGACTCGTCTGGATCGGCCAGGGCAGCGGCTATTTCCCCTATCCGGCCTCCAGCTTCATGATCGACCAGAGCCCGTGGATCGCCTATGGCGCCGGCCTCGCCATCCTCGGCCTCGTGCTGATCGCCATCGCGCGGCGCACTGCGCGCTGAGGCGACTAAATCCGCTTTCCACCCTTGCCTTCCCCTCCCCTTCGTGGCAATAGCCGCCCTCCATTGCGGGGCGCGCTTGACGACGCCCCGTTTCGCGTTCGGGCGCTTCGCCCGGTTCAAGCATCACACGAACGGTTTGGGAGCGGCGGCCATGGCTGAAGCGCTGGGTCTTGATTTCGGCACGACGAACACGGTTCTGGCGGTCGCCGACGATGCTGCGGCGACCACCTCTTCGGTCGCCTTCACCTCGTCCGCCGGCACGGCGGACACCATGCGCACCGCGCTTTCCTTCATGAAGGACAAGGCGCTCGGCGCCGGGGCGCTGAAGGTCGAGGCCGGACAGGCGGCGATCCGCGCCTTCATCGACAATCCGGGAGAATGCCGGTTCCTGCAGTCGATCAAGACCTTCGCCGCCTCGGCGCTGTTCCAGGGCACGATCATCCACGCCCGCCGCTTCCAGTTCGAGGACCTGATGGAGGTCTTCCTGAAGCGGCTGGAAGCCTATGCCGGCGACGGCTGGCCGAGCGACGCGAAACGCCTCGTCGTC
>DATGWU010000458.1:0-1804 GCA_035299345.1 Rhizobium sp. | reverse complement strand
CCGAGCCGCCGCGGACGGAAGCCGACAAGAAGTCGTAATCCATGCCCCCCGCCGGACCCGTGATCTCCGCCGGGATCGTCGAGGCCGCATCGGCCAAGATCAATCTCGCGCTGCATGTCACCGGGCGGCGCGAGGACGGCTATCACCTGCTCGACAGCATCGTGACCTTTGCCGAAGCGGGGGACCGGCTGACCTTTGCGGTCGCATCCGAGGATAGTCTTTCGCTCTCCGGCCGCTTCGGGCCTGTGCTTGCGGCCGATCCGAAAGGAACCGGCGACAATCTCGTCACGAAGGCGCGCGACCTCCTGCGCGAGGCATTGCGTGATCGCGGGCTGGATACGCTCCCCGTCGAGATAACGCTCGAAAAGAATCTGCCGATCGCCTCTGGAATCGGCGGCGGCTCCGCCGACGCCGCGGCAACACTGCGCGGCCTGCTGCGGCTGTGGAATGCGGACCTGCCCGCGAGCGAACTGGCAACGATCGCATTGCGCCTCGGCGCGGACGTTCCCATGTGCCTCGCGGCGCGGCCGCTCCGCGCGAGCGGCATCGGCGAGGCGATCACGCCGATCACCACGATGCCGTCCTTCGCCATGGTGCTCGCCAATCCGCTGAAGGCAGTCTCGACGCCGGAGGTTTTCCGCCGGCTCGAGAAGAAAGACAACCCGCCGATTTCCTCGCCTCCGCCGGTCGCGGACCGCGAGGCGTGGGTCGCATGGCTTTCCACCCTCCGCAACGATCTGGAAGCACCTGCGCGTGCACTACTGCCGGAGATCGGCCGCGTCTGCGACATGCTTGCGGAGAGCGGCGCCGATCTCGTGCGGATGTCCGGCTCCGGCGCCACCTGCTTTGGCCTCTACGGCGATTATGTCGCGGCCGAAGCGGCCGTCCTCCACCTTTCGCGGCAAGAGCCACACTGGTATTTTCAAGCGACCCGAACAATTGCAGGAGAGACTTCATGACCCGGCTCGACGAGACGCGACCCTTCATTCCCGTCGGGATCGCCGTGCTCACGGTTTCGGACACGCGCACTGCGGCCGATGACAAGTCTGGCGACACGCTCGTTTCGCGGATCACCGAGGCCGGCCATCGGCTGGTCGACCGGGCGATCGTTCCCGACGACCGCGACCGCATCTACAACCAGGTGCAGGCCTGGACGCTGTCGCAGGAGATCGACGTCGTCATCACCACCGGCGGAACCGGCTTCACCGGCCGCGACGTGACGCCGGAGGCGCTGGAGCCGCTGTTCGAGAAGCGGATGGACGGTTTTTCCGAAGTCTTCCACCGGCTCTCCTACGACAAGATCGGCACCTCGACCATCCAGTCGCGCGCGACCGGCGGCGTCGCCAACGCGACCTATATCTTCGTGCTGCCCGGCTCGCCCGGCGCCTGCAAGGATGCGTGGGACGGTATCCTGAAGGGGCAGCTCGACTACCGCCACATGCCCTGCAATTTCGTGGAAATCATGCCGCGGCTCGACGAACACCTACGCCGCGGCTGAGCCGAACAGCCCTCGCCTGATCACACAGCCGGGCGGCGATTCTGCCGCGCGACCCAGGAGGGCACGAGTTCGCTCGACAGCCGCTGTGCCTTCCGGCCGCGGGCGATGTGGTCGAGGTCGCCAGCCGATGTCGCCGCCGCGAGCGCCTCGCCCTTCGTCATCAGCAGGCCCTGCTCAAGAGGCGGGCGACGGCCGATCCGTTGCAAGAACGGCCGGCGGTGGAGACGCGAGGCCGAGAATTGTGCCGGCTTGCGCGACGAGGCGACGTATTCGCAAATCTCCTCGATCCAGCCGCTCTGCGGCCTT
>DATGWU010000457.1:0-3017 GCA_035299345.1 Rhizobium sp. | reverse complement strand
CGTCGACGAAAAGGTCCTGCACGTAGACGCCCGGCCGGCCGAGCCACGTGGAGAAGATCGGGAAAAACAGGCAGAGCCCGGCGAACTCGCCGTCCACTTCGGCGATCAGACCGGAAAACGCCGCCTCCGGGCCGAAGCCGTAGCGGCGGAAATCTTCCGCCGTGCTCCGGATCTTCGCATGCTGGCCGAGATGACCGGCGAGCGCGAGGATCGCCGCGTGCATCGCCTCGGCATCCTGCGGCTCCGCCGGGCGGATGCGCAGGGCCGCCGCCTCGTTTCCCTCGTCGCTCATGACCTGCCCGTCCTCTTCATGGTCTCCGTCGCCGGCGCGATGATAGCCGCGCGCCATCAAAAGGCCACCGCGTCGGCGCCCTTCAGGCCGAGATGAGCGCGCGCCTCGGCAGGGGTGGCGATCTCGAGCGACAGGGCGTCGAGGACGGTGCGGATGCGCTCGACCTGCTCGGCGTTGCTTCGGGCGAGACGGCCGCGGCCGCTGTAGAGGCTGTCCTCCAGCCCGACGCGGACATGGCCGCCCATGGCTGCGGCCATGGAGATCATCGGCATCTGGTGGCGGCCGGCGGCCAGCACCGAGAAGCTGTAGTCGGCGCCGAAAAGCTTGTCGGCGATGCGCTTCATGTGGGTGAGGTTTTCCGGATCGGCACCGATGCCGCCGAGTACGCCGAAAACGAACTGGATGAACAACCGGCCCGAGACGAGGCCGCGGTCGCGCAGGTAGGCGAGCGAATAGAGGTGCCCGACATCGTAGCATTCGAACTCGAAGCGCGTACCGCAACCGCGGCCGAGCCGGTCGAGGATGAATTCCATGTCCTCGAAGGTGTTCTTGAAGATCGTTCCGCGGGTCGCCTCCAGAAGCTGCGGCTCCCAGGCGTGCTTCCATTCCAGCGGCTTGTCGAGCGCCGGAAAGAGCGCGAAGTTCATCGACCCCATGTTGAAGGACGCCATTTCAGGCTTTCCGTCGAGCGCCGGGGCAAGACGCGCTTCGAGCGTCATCAGCGACGAGCCGCCGGTCGAGATGTTGACCACCGCGTCCGTCGCCTGCCTGATGCGCGGCAGGAACTGGCGGAAGACCGCCGGATCGGCGCTCGGGCGGCCGTCCTTCGGATCGCGGGCGTGCAGGTGCAGGATCGCGGCACCGGCCTCGGCTGCGGCGATCGCTTCGGCTGCGATCTCGTCCGGCGTCACCGGCAGGTACGGCGACATGGTCGGCGTGTGCACCGAGCCGGTGACGGCGCAGGTGATGATTACCTTGTTGCGCATGGTGTCGGTCGTGGTCATCGGCCTCTCCTTCAGCGGTTCACGGGCAGGCCGAGTTCGGCGGCGAGCTCGGCGAGCGTGCTTTCGAGGATGCCGACCGTCTCGGCGATCTCTTCCGGCGTGATGACCATCGGCGGGCAGACGAGGAAGTGGTCGCCCTCGGTGCCGCCACGGGTGCGCCGCGAATAGATGATGAGGCCGCGCTCGTAGGCGATGTCGACCACCCGCTGGTAGGCGTTCATCTCCTTCGGCAGCGGCGCCATCGTCTCGCGGTCGGCGATGAATTCGGCGGCGAGCAGCAGGCCCTTGCCGCGCACGTCGCCGATGAAGGGAAAGCGTTCGGCGAGCCCTTCGAGTTCGTGGCGCAGGAGATTGCCGGCGCGTGTCGCATTGCCGAGCAGGTCGTGGTTCTCGATCTCGTCGAGGACGGCAAGCCCCGCCGCACAGGCGAGCGGATTGCCGGCATAGGTGTAACCGTGAGCGAAGCCACCGGCATCGAGTACCGGTTGGACCAGACGCGACGGGGCGATCATGGCGCCGAGCGGGCAATAGCCAGCGCCAAGGCCCTTGGAGAGGGCAATCAGGTCCGGTTTGCAGTTCCAGTGGTCGCCGCCGAGATATTTGCCCGTGCGGCCCGCCCCGCTCATCACTTCGTCATGGATCAGCAGGATGCCGTAGCGGTCGCAGATCTCGCGGATGCGCGGATAGTAGCTGTCGGGCGCAACGAGAGCCCCGGTCGAGGCGCCGCCGATCGGCTCCATGATGAAGGCGAGCACGCTTTCCGGCCCTTCCGCGAGGATCTTCTCCTCCAGCATGTCGGCATATTTCAACCCACGCTCCTCCATCGAGAGGTTGTCGCGGTCGAGATAGGCGGTCGGCGCCTTGATCTTCGGCATCGCCTGCATCATCGGCAGGAAGGGGGCGGTCAGCGCATCGTAACCGGTGACGGCGAGCGCTCCGAGTGTCGAACCGTGATAGGAGGGGAAGCGCGAGATCACCTTGTAGCGGCTCGCCTGCCCCACCGCGACGGCCCACTGGCGGGCGAGCTTCAGGCAGGATTCCACCGCCTCCGAGCCGCCGGAGACGAAGAAGACCCTGTCCATGCCCTCCGGCATCAGGCAGGCAAGGCGACGGGCCAGTTCCTCGGCCGGTTCGTTCTCGAAATGCAGGCGGTAGGCGAAGGTCACCTTGTCCATCTGCCGCTTCATCGCTTCGAGGACGCGGCGATTGCCGTGGCCGATGTTGACGACCATCGCGCCGCTCGACCCGTCGATCACCTTCCGGCCGGTCTCATCCCAGATGTAGATGCCCTCGGCATGGCTCGCGAGCGGCCGGCGCAGGCGGCTCTGGTAGAAGAGATGGGAGGCCGGGCGGGCGGCGGACTGGTTCGGCATGGACATTTCCTAGGAGCGTTCGAGATAGCGGTTGAGGACATTGGCGGTGACACGCTCCACCATCGCGTCGCGGCGGAGAAGACCCGCCACCCATTCCGTGCTGCCGGCGTGGAAGACCTCGCCATTGCCGCGCGGGAAGTTGACGATCATGCCGCAGCCGCGCTTCACCTTTTCGAGGTTTTCGTCGCTTGCCGAACCGTGGAGCGTCTCGGCGACGAAGCGGCCGTCCTCATCGCCGAGGAAGCGGTCGGCGACGGAGATGTCGGCGCTCTCCTCGACGAGCGAACTCATGCCGAGCGCGAGCACCTCCAGGCCTTTGGGCAGGCTTCCCTCGCCGGTCGCCTCCGG
>DATGWU010000456.1:0-4698 GCA_035299345.1 Rhizobium sp. | reverse complement strand
ACGAGCCGCGTCCACACGGCGGTCAAGGTGAGCCCGCAATACAGACGCGGGCAGGCGGTCTACGTGACCGATGCGAGCCGGGCCGTCGGCGTCGTCTCTGCCCTGCTGTCACCAGAGGCGAAGGACGGCTATGTCGAGACGGTCCGCGCCGAATACCAGAAGGTGGCCGAAGCGCATGCGCGCTCCGAGCGCGACAAGCAGCGGCTGCCGCTCGCCCGCGCCCGCGAAAATGCGATGAAACCCGACTGGGAGAATTACCGTCCGGCGAAACCGAGCTTCCTCGGCACGAAGATCTTCGACCATTACGACGTCGCGGAACTCCTCGACTATATCGACTGGACGCCCTTCTTCCAGACCTGGGAGCTGAAGGGGCGTTACCCGGCGATCCTCGAAGACGAGAGCCAGGGGGAGGCGGCGCGCCAGCTCTTCGCCGATGCGCGGGCGATGCTCGACAAGATCGTCACGGAAGGCTGGTTCCGGCCGCGCGCGGTCATCGGTTTCTGGCCGGCGAATGCCGTCGGCGACGACATCTGCCTCTTCACCGACGAGAGCCGGAGCGAGGCGCTGGCGACCTTGCACACGCTCCGCCAGCAGGTTTCGAAGCGTGAGGGGCGGCCGAACGTCGCCCTTTCCGACTTCGTCGCGCCGGCGGCGAGCGGCGTTCAGGACTATGTCGGCGGCTTCGTCGTGACGGCGGGCTTTGAGGAGATCGCGATCGCCGAGCGCTTCGAGCGGGCGAACGACGACTATTCCTCGATCCTCGTCAAGGCGCTCGCCGACCGTCTGGCGGAGGCCTTCGCCGAGCGGATGCACGAGCGCGTGCGGCGCGAATTCTGGGGCTATGCGGCGGACGAGGCTCTCACCAACGAGGACCTGATCGGCGAGGCCTATGCCGGCATCCGTCCGGCTCCGGGCTATCCCGCCCAGCCGGACCACACCGAAAAGCGGACGCTCTTCGAGCTGCTGGATGCCGAGGCCGCAACCGGGGTGGAGCTCACCGAAAGCTATGCCATGTGGCCGGGCTCGTCGGTTTCCGGCCTCTATATCGCCCATCCGGAAAGCTACTATTTCGGCGTGGCGAAGGTGGAGCGGGACCAGGTCGAGGACTATGCCGCGCGCAAGGGGATGGCGATTTCCGAGATCGAACGCTGGCTTGGGCCGGTGCTCAACTACGTGCCGGTGAAGACGGACGAACGCTCGGAAGACGCCGCCTGAAAGGCGAGGCCTTGATTCAGCGCCCGTCGGCAAGTGCTTGATTTCGGATTCGAATTCGTCGCGGCCGTCCTGCCTCGGGTGCTGCTTCAACGGCGTCGCGAAGTGATTCCGGTTCTTGCGACAAGCTATTGGCCGCAAACGGAAATCCTGGATCCGGGAAAGCGTCGGGCGCCCCTGAATCGTTCCATCACGTCGTTGCGCCGGGCGTCGAACATGGTGACGGCGACGCCGAATTCGAGCGGCGTGAGTGCGGCCGCCTCCGGACCCCAGGCTGACGGGAAACTGGCGCGGGCGGCTTCCGCCGTCCGCGCGGAGGGATCATTCGTGGAGCAGCAGCAGGTCGCCGGCGTCGAGGCGCAGCGCAACCGTGTCGCCGACGGCCGGCGGCTTGACGCCCGGGTCGTTGAAGCTGTCGAAGGAGATGATGTTGCCGCCGACGCCGACGCCGGTTCGGATGACCGAACCGAGGAAGTGGCTGGAGACGACACGGCCCGCGAGCGACAGGTTGCCGTTCGGGCGCTCGGTGAGCGAGACCGCTTCCGGCCGCAGCGCGAGCTGGACGGTGGCGCCGACCTTGTTGGCGGCAAGCGATTCTTTGAGCGAAATCACCTGTTCGCCGATGCGCACGGTGGAGGCGGCAGGATCGGCGACGACGGCGTCGATGATGTTCAGCGTTCCGACAAAGGAGGCGACGAAGCGGGTCGCCGGCCTGTTGTAGATGTCGAACGGCGTACCGATCTGGTCGGCGCGGCCGGCATTCATGACGACGACGCGGTCGGAGATCGACAGCGCCTCCTCCTGATCGTGGGTGACGAAAACGGTGGTGATGCCGAGCTGCTGCTGGATCTGGCGGATTTCCTCGCGCAGCGAGACGCGGATTTTGGCGTCGAGCGCGGAGAGGGGCTCGTCGAGCAGCAGCACCTGCGGCTTCGGCGCCAGCGCGCGGGCGAGCGCGATGCGCTGCTGCTGACCGCCCGAGAGCTGGTAGGGATAGCGCTCGGCGAGATGCTCCAGATGGATGAGCGCCAGCATCTCCTTCACGCGCTTCTCGATGTCGGCCCTGGCCATGCCGTGGATCTTCAGGCCGAAGGCGACATTGTCGAAAACGTTCATGTTCGGGAACAGCGCATAGGCCTGGAAGACCATGCCGATGTTGCGCCGGTTGGGCTTGAGGTTCGCCTGGTCGCGGCCATCGATGGTGATCGTTCCGCCGGTCGGCGTCTCGAAGCCGGCGACCATGCGCAGGATCGTCGTCTTGCCGCAGCCCGACGGGCCGAGGAAGGAGATGAACTCGCCCTTGTCGATCGACATGTTGAAGTCGTGCACGACTTTGACAGGCCCGAAAGACTTCTGGATGTGGGAGAGTGTCAGAAAGGTCATGCGTTTCGTCCTCAGGCGGGGCGTTGGGTGGTTTTCTGGAAGCGGGAGACGAGCTGGATCAGTCCGAGGCACCCCCAGGTGATGGCAAAGGCGATGACCGACAGCGCGAACGGTTCATAGGGCTTGTTGGCCCCGATGCGCTGCAGATACGGCCCGAAGGCAGGGCGGTCGAGCAGGGCGGCCAGCGTGAATTCACCGATGACGATTGCGAAGGTCAGGAAGGCGCCGGAGAGCACCGCCGGTATGACGTTCGGCAGGATGACCCGGGTGAGAATGGTGGCCCATCCGGCTCCGAGGCTCTGTGCCGCTTCGGTCAACGTGGCGACGTCGATGGTTCTGAGGCCGGTGTCGACGGCGCGATACATGTAGGGCAGGGCGAGAATGGTATAGCCGAAAGCCAGCAGCAGATTGGTGCCGAGCACTGATCCGGTCAGGGGCAGCCAGCTCGCCGTGTTGTAGAGCCTGATATAGCCGAACACGATGACGATGGCGGGGATGACCAGCGGCAGCAGGGTCAGGAATTCGACATAGGGTCGCGCCCACGGCATCTTGAGCCGCACCCAGAAGGCGGTCGGGACGACGAGCAGGACGCCGAAGACGATCGTCACCAGCGCCATGACCACCGAATAGCTGAAGGTCTGCTGGAACTGCGGGTCGGCAAAGACCTTGGCGTAGGCGTCGAAGCTGTAGACCCCGCGCCGGGCCTTCAGCGAGAATTCGAACAGGCCCGCGAGGGGAACGAAGAAGTAGAGCAGGCCGAAGACCAGCGCGGCCCAGCCGAGGATGCGTGTCCAGACGCTCATTTCAGCCACCTTTCGGCGCGGATACGCAGCCAGATATAGATGATGTTGGCAACCGCCGTGACGACGATCATGCCGAAGGCCATGGCATAGCCGAGATGCGGATTGCCGAGCACGTCGCCGCGAATCTGGGCGTAAAGCTGGATCGGCACGATGTTGAGGCTGGATCCCGTCAGGGCGATCGCGGTCGCGACGGCGCCGAAGGCATTCGCGAAAAGCAGCGCGAACGTGCCGAGCAGGGACGGGAAGAGGATCGGCAATGCGACCATGCGCCAGTATTGCAGGGCGGTGGCGCCGAGCACCTCGGCCGCTTCGCGCCATTCCCGGCGCAGGCCCTCGAGCGCCGGCGTGATGATCAGGATCATCAGCGGGATCTGGAAGAAGAGATAGGTGACTGTCAGACCCCAGAAGCTCAGGATATTGAACCCCAGATCACGCTGGAGGACGATCCCGAAATTGCTGCGAAGGAAGACCGTGACGAGGCCGACCGGGCCGAAGGTCGCGAGGAAGGCGAAGGCGAGCGGAACGCCCGCGAAGTTGGAAGCCACGCCGGAAAAGGTGAGCAGCGGCGACTTGACCCACCGCGGGACCGTGCCGAACACGACGGCCGCAGCCATGGCAAAGCCGATCAGGCTGCCGAGTGCGGCCGAGGCGACCGAAATCTTTACCGAAATCCAGTAGCTTGAGGGAATCGTCCCGGAGTTCAGGTCGCTGATGTTCTGCAGGGTGAAACTGCCGTCGCGCGTCTGGAAGGCGCCTATGACGATGTGCATCGTCGGCAGGATCAGAAACATGGTCACGAACAGGGCAAAGGGCACCAGGCCCAACCATGTCAGGGGTATACGCAATCGACGTGCCGGGGAAGCTTCGTTCATGTAAGGGCCTTTGCGGCGGCAATGGTCAAAATTTTACGAAGTAAGGCTTAGAACTTCGAGAATGGCAAGCTCCGGTCCGACAGGCGGACCGGAGCCTGAACTTCAGGTCGGCTTACTGAACGTTGGCGCCGACGACGCTGTCCCAGCCGCCGGTGACGGCAGCCTTGTTGGCGTTCTGCTCCTCGACGGTCGGGAAGACGGCGGCTTCGTAGCTTTCAGCCGGCGGTAGCTTGTCGAGCAGGTCCTGCGGAACCTTGCCTGCCTTGGACATGGCGGTGAAGCGGGCCGGGTGGCAATAGCCCTTCAGCCACAGGTTCTGGCCTTCGTCGGAGTAGAGGTATTCCATCCACAGCTTGGCAGCGTTCGGATGCGGGGCGTAGGCCGAAATACCCTGGACGTAGACGCCTGCAAGGACACCCGTCTTCGGT
>DATGWU010000455.1:0-9235 GCA_035299345.1 Rhizobium sp. | reverse complement strand
GAAGAGCTGCCGCTTCCGGTGGCAGGTGAACAGGAATATCCGGAAGATATTCGCCTGCGCTATCGCTTCCTCGACCTGCGCCGCGAGACGCTGCACCGGAACATCGTCAAGCGCACGCAGATCATCGCCGATATGCGCCGGCGCATGGGCGAGATCGGTTTTGCCGAATATTCGACCCCGATCCTGACCGCGTCGTCCCCGGAAGGCGCGCGCGACTTCCTCGTGCCCTCCCGTATCCATCAGGGCAAGTTCTTCGCGCTTCCGCAGGCCCCGCAGCAGTACAAGCAGCTGCTGATGGTCGCCGGCCTCGACCGCTATTTCCAGATTGCGCCCTGCTTCCGCGACGAAGACCCGCGTGCCGACCGCTTGCCGGGCGAATTCTACCAGCTCGACCTGGAAATGAGCTTCGTCACCCAGGAAGACGTCTGGACGACCATGGAACCGGTCATGCGCGGCGTCTTCGAACAGTTCGCCGACGGCAAGCCGGTGACGCAGGAATTCCCGCGCATTCCCTATGACGAGGCGATCCGCAAGTACGGTTCCGACAAGCCGGACCTGCGCAACCCGATCGTCATGGAAGCCGTGACCGAGCATTTCGCCGGTTCGGGCTTCAAGGTCTTCGCCAACATGATAGCCTCGAACCCGAAGGTCGAGGTCTGGGCGATCCCGGTCAAGACCGGCGGCTCGCGCGCCTTCTGCGACCGCATGAACGGCTGGGCGCAGTCGCAGGGCCAGCCGGGCCTCGGCTACATCTTCTGGCGCCAGGAAGGTGCGGTCCTCGAAGGGGCCGGCCCGCTCGCCAAGAACATCGGCGAGGAACGCACCGAAGCGATCCGCACCCAGCTCGGTCTCGACGAAGGCGACGCCTGCTTCTTCGTCGCCGGCGAACCGGCGAAGTTCTACAAGTTCGCCGGTGAAGCGCGCAACCGCGCCGCCGAGGAACTGGACCTGATCGACCGCGACCGGTTCGAACTCTGCTGGATCGTCGACTTCCCGTTCTTCGAATGGAACGAGGAAGAGAAGAAGATCGACTTTGCCCACAACCCGTTCTCGATGCCGCAGGGCGGCATGCAGGCGCTCGAAGGTCAGGATCCGCTGTCGATCAAGGCCTACCAGTACGACATGGTCTGCAACGGCTTCGAGATCGCCTCGGGCTCGATCCGTAACCAGTCGCCGGAATTGATGGTCAAGGCATTCGAGATGGTCGGCCTTTCCAGGGACGACGTCGAGGAACGCTTCGGCGGCATGTACCGCGCCTTCCAGTACGGCGCTCCGCCGCACGGCGGCATGGCGGCCGGCATCGACCGCGTGGTGATGCTGCTCGTCGGCGCGAAGAACCTGCGTGAGGTCACCCTGTTCCCGATGAACCAGCAGGCGCAGGACCTCTTGATGAACGCGCCCTCGGAAGCGACCCCGACGCAGTTGCGCGAACTCGCGCTGCGCGTCGTGCCGCAGCCGAAAAAGGACTGAACCGATCCATTTTTCAAATGAAGAAGGCCCCGGAAGCTTTTGCTTTCGGGGCCATTTTCGTTTCGCCTGTCAGCTCGTCGGCAAGGCATTGTCGAGGAAGAACCACTGGTCCAGATGCTCGCGGATCACGACCTCGATCGTGTCGTTGAGGAGCTGGATGTCATCGAGCAGGCGCTCGCCGTTCTTCTCCTCCGGCGGCAACGTGATCGGCGGCAGCGCGCGGCAGACGAAGCGGAAGCCGTCCGTGCGCAGATTGTACCACGGGCAGATGGTGGCGCCGGTCATCCGCGCGAGACGCACGGTCATGGCGAGATTGCCTTCCAGATGCGGCTTGCGACCGAAGAGGGGGCCGCGCAGCTTGCCGGCGACACCTTCGTCGCAGAAGGCGGAGACGATGCCGCCCTTCTTCAACGCGCTGACCGCCGGGCGGATGCCCTGGAGCCCCGGAGGCAGGAAGTTCAATCCGTTCTTGCGCCGGACGCGTTCCGATATCCACGCCTTGGCCCGGCCGGGCGGTGGCGTGTAATTGATGTAGGGAACGAGGCCGGCACGCTGCAGCACGATCGGCCCGATCTCCCAGTTGCCGAGGTGCATGCCGACGAAGATGACGGGGCCACGTTTGGCGGCGTCCAGCACCCAATCCATGTTGTGGACCTCGATGCGCTCGGGATGTTTCGCAAGGCGGTTTATCACCGAGAACTCGGTCATGATCCGCCCCTGCGCGCGGCAATTCTCGATGAACAGCGCATCCTGGTCGGCAGGGCTGAGGTGCGGGCATAGGGCCGCGATCGTCGCACGGGCACGCTTCTCCGCGACCTTGTGGAAACGTGGGATCGCGAAGACGCCGAGCTTCGCACCGAAGGCCGAGCACGCGTCCATCGGCAGCAGCTTTAGCCCGAAATGCCCGGCAAGGTGCAGGAGGTTCCAGACGTTGTCCGAAAACCAGTAGCGGACGAAGCGCTTGCGCCGGTCGCCACCGGCGAACCAGTCGGCGAATGCGGGTCGCTGTTCCTCCGAATAGATCCACGCCTTGCGCTTGGCCGCTTTCGCGCTCGATGTCTTGTCTTCCGATGCCATTGTCGGTCTCCTTCAGCGCCGGTGCAGTGTCACCGGCAGCCCGCCCTTCGGGCGCAGGGTGAGGCGGCAGAGCGGTTCCACCTTGTGGCCGGCATCGACGCGTACGCGGAAACGCTGTGCGAGGACCGCAAGGCAGAGGATCGCCTCGGTGAGGCCGAAGTTCATGCCCGGGCACACCCGCGGGCCGCTGGCGAACGGAATATAGCTGTAGGGAACGGGCCGGCGACCGTCGAGGAAGCGCTCGGGCCGGAAGAGATGCGGGTCCTCGAAGAGGCTCGGCGTGCGGTGCAGGAGCCACGGCACGATCAGCACCAGCGACGCCGGCTCGATCGGCAGGTCGCCGATCGTGTCGGCCTGCTTCGTCTGGCGGGCGAGGATCGGCACCGGCGGATAGAGCCGGAGCGTTTCTTCGATCACCGCGCGGCAATAGTCGAGGTTTGGCACGTCGTCGATGGTTGGCATGCGGTCGCCGCAGACGCGGGCGATCTCCTCGTGCACCGCCTGTTCCGCCCAGCCGGCACGCGACAGCAGATACCAGGCCCAGGTGAGCGTCGCCGCCGTCGTCTCGTGACCGGCCATGAAGATCGTCGCCGCCTCGTTGCGGAGCGCGACGAGGTCCAGCTTCAGTTCGGGGCTGCGCTCCTGCCGACGGATCAGCAGTTCGACCATGGAGTTATGGTCGCCGCGTCCGGCGAGATGGTCCTCGACCACCTTGTCGATGATGCGGTGGATGCGCTTGACTGACCGGCGGAGCGAAGGCGTGCGCAGCACCGGCAGGCCTTCGTCGAAGCCGATGAAATAGCCGAGATTGATGGAGTCGATCAGCGACTGGTAGCTCGTGAAGCTGTCGGTGACGGCATCGGCGCTCTCCTTGCCGAGATTGTTGCCGAAGACGCTGCGCGAGATGATTTCCGCCGTCAGCCCCGCCATCTCGTGCAGGACGTTGACGCTCGCCCCGTCCGGCATGCCGCTCCAGCGCTCGACGAGTTCGCCGGCGGTCTTCTCCATCACCGGCCCGAAGCTCGGCAGGCGGTTGGTGTGGACGATGTCGTTGACGAGGGCACGTCTCTGCTTCCAGGTCTCTCCGTCGGAGATGAAGAGGCCGTCGCCGAGCAGGTATTCCAGCGCCCGGCGCATCTGCGGGCTCTTGCGCTCATAGTTCTCGTGACGTTTGACCACGACTTGGCGGATCAGGTCCGGCGCGTTGACGAGCACAATCTGCCGGCCGAGCACGCGGGTGGCGGTTACCCGCTCGGTGAAATCGGCCGGGCGCCAGATCGACAGGAAGTCGACCCGTGCCTGCAACAGGAGCCGCAGCCAGTCGCCGCTCTTGCCGTCGTAATAGGCGGCGTGCGCGGGTTCGAACGAGGTGTCGTTCAGTCTTTCGGTGATTTCGACCGGTCGGGGGCGCCAGGCAAACATTGCGCGATAGGTTCCATGGTTGTCGGTGGGCAACCAAGGATTGACGGGGCGGGTCGGTCCGTCAATCGCGCGGCGCTGAAAGTACCACTATCCGCGACGAAAGGGCGCGGCAAGCCGCGCCCTTTCGAGAGCAACAGATGATTTGCCGAAACGGCGCGTCAGTCGTTCGCCGTCACCTTGGCGCCGAGCACCTTCGGCAGCGTGTCCGGAGCCCCCATGGCGGCGCCCATGATCATCGGGAAGGGGACGGCCTTTTCCGGCGTGGCGGAAATCGTCAGGCTCTTCGGATCGTCGATGTAGCTGTTGACAGCCGCGGAGACCTCGTTGGCGAAGGCGCCGAGATTGGCCTGGCCGAGCATGATCGGCACCATGGCCTTCACCATCTGCGCCATTTCCTCGCCGGACGTGCCCTGCTGCTTGCCGGCGAATTCCAGGCCGCGGCTGGTGATGCCGTCGTCCTCGAAGCGGATTTCGGCATTGTTGAACGACATCTGCTGCATCAGCCCGAGCATGGCAAGCCCGGCGGCCTGCTGTGCCTGCTCGTTTTGCGGTTGGGACTGCATCGTGCGGGCGGTCTCCTGCAGCTGCTTGACGAGATCCATGGTGTAGCCCGAGACGCTGAAAGCGAGGTTCAGCATGCCGACATTGGCGAAGTCGAAGGCATATTCCTCGACCTTGATCGTGCCGGTGGCGAGCTCCCAGCTGCCCTTCATCGTGACTTCGCCGTCGATCGTCTTCAGATTGAGGGCTTCGATGGCTTCCTTGCTCTTGGCGTCCTCGACCGAGGCGAGATCGGCCTTGATGCCGGTGATGTCGCCCTCGAAGGTCATCGACTTCTCGTCCTCGGCGACGTCGAGCGTGCCGCTCGCTTCCTCCATCGAGAAGACCTCCTTGCCGTCGACGACGACCTTGACCTGTCCGCTATGGGCTTCGTCATAGAGCATCATCGAGGAAAGATCGTTGCCTTCGGTGCTGCCGGGCACCCAGATGCCGGCGAGGTAGAGGTCGTCGACCGTCACGGACGACTTCTCTTCCGTGAAATTGACCGGGGGAAAGTCGATGCGCTCGATGGAATAGGCGCCGCCGTCTTCCTCGGAGACGTTCGTCAGCGTCAGGTCACCGAGATTGACGCTCGACTGGTTCTCGCCGAGCGTCGTGAACTTGGCGCCCTTCAGCAGGACGTCGCTGCCGTCGACCTCGACCGCTTCGGCCGAGATCGTCGCGCTGCCGGCTGCGTAGGCGGCATTGATCTTCTTCAGCAGGTCCTGGCCGTCCAGCGCCCAGGCATGACCGGAAAGGGTGGTCAGGAAGGTTCCGGCGAGGAAAAGCTTGGTCGCCCGGGACTGTGTCATAATGAATCCTCTTGAAATCGGTGTAATCACTGAACCTTTTGGTTGCGCCGGAGCCTACTGTCTGATGCGGGAGAAGTATAGCGGGAAAGTTGGGCCGTTCCGGCAAGGTTAACCGTCCGCCGGGCACCGCTGCGGCTCGTTGTCCCGAAACGGCCGTAATCCACAATCGGATCAGCCGGTTTCCTTGCCGTCCGGGGCCATCTCCGCTAGCAAGGGGGCATGGGAAAGAGCCTTTTGCCGCCCGGTGACGGCGGCGACAATATTCAACCGGTGGATTTGAGGGCAGCGCTCGAGGAGCGCTACCTTGCCTATGCGCTGTCGACGATCATGCACCGCGCGCTCCCCGATGTGCGCGACGGATTGAAGCCGGTGCACCGGCGCATCATCCACGCGATGAGCGAGATGGGCATCCGCCCGAACTCGGCCTTCAAGAAGTGCGCCCGCATCGTCGGCGACGTGATCGGCAAGTTCCACCCGCACGGCGACCAGTCCGTCTACGATGCGCTGGTGCGTCTCGCGCAGGATTTCTCGCAGCGCTATCCTGTCGTCGACGGGCAGGGCAATTTCGGCAATATCGACGGCGACAGCGCCGCCGCCTATCGTTACACCGAAGCGCGGATGACCGAGGTCGCGGCGCTGCTGCTCGAAGGCATCGACCAGGATGCCGTCGACTTCCGTCCGACCTACAACGAGGAAGACGAGGAGCCGGTCGTCCTGCCGGGCGCCTTCCCGAACCTGCTCGCCAACGGTTCCTCCGGGATCGCCGTCGGCATGGCGACCTCCATTCCCTCGCACAACGTCCACGAAATCTGCGATGCGGCGCTTTATCTCATCAAGAATCCCGGCGCTACGGTCGAGGAACTGATCGCCGATCCGGCGAACCCGCAGCGCGGCGGCATCGAAGGCCCGGATTTCCCGACCGGCGGCATCATCATCGAGAGCCGCGAAAGCATGGTCGAGACGTATCGCACCGGCCGCGGCGGTTTCCGCGTCAGGGCGAAGTGGGAGACCGAGGACCTCGGCCGCGGCGGTTACCAGATCGTCGTCACCCAGATTCCCTACCAGGTGCAGAAGTCGCGGCTGATCGAGAAGATCGCAGAGCTGCTGATCGCCCGCAGGCTGCCGCTGCTGGAAGACATCCGCGACGAATCGGCCGAGGACGTGCGCATCGTGCTGGTGCCGAAGAGCCGCACCGTCGACGCCACGCTGCTGATGGAGTCGCTGTTTAAGCTGACGGAACTCGAAAGCCGTATTCCGCTCAACATGAACGTGCTCTCGATGGGCAAGGTGCCGAAGGTCATGGCCCTCAACGAGGTGCTGACCGAGTGGCTCGACCACCGCAAGGACGTGCTCGTCCGCCGTTCGCGCTTCAGGCTTGCCGCCATCGACCGGCGCCTCGAGATCCTCGGTGGCCTGCTGATCGCCTATCTCAACCTGGACGAGGTGATCCGCATCATCCGCGAGGAGGACGAGCCGAAGCCGGTCATGATCGCCAGATGGGATCTGACCGACGTGCAGGCGGAGGCGATCCTCAATATGCGGCTGCGCAATCTGCGCAAGCTCGAGGAATTCGAGATCCGCAAGGAGCACGAGGAGCTGTCCGCCGAGAAGGCCGAGATCGAATCACTGCTCGCCTCGGACGACAAGCAGTGGCAGACGGTTGCCTGGGAGATCGGCGAGGTCAAGAAGAAGTACGCCAAGGCGACGGAACTCGGTCGCCGCCGCACCACCTTCTCGAATGCGCCGGAGGCCGATGTCGAGGCGATCCAGCAGGCGATGATCGAGAAGGAGCCGATCACCGTCGTCGTTTCGGAAAAGGGCTGGATCCGTGCCCTCAAGGGCCACATTTCCGATACATCCAGCCTGACCTTCAAGGAAGGCGATGCCCTCCGGGTGGCCTTCCCGGCGCAGACCACCGACAAGATCCTGCTCGTCACCACCGGCGGCAAGGTCTTCACGCTCGGCGGCGACAAACTGCCCGGCGGCCGCGGTCATGGCGAGCCGATCCGCATCATGGTCGACATGGAGAACGACCAGGACGTGCTGACTGCCTTCGTGCACGATCCGGCGCGCAAGCTCCTGCTCGCCTCCACGGCGGGCAACGGTTTCGTGATCCCGGAAAGCGAGATGGTCGCCAATACCCGCAAGGGCAAGCAGCTCATGAATGTCGGCATGCCGGACGAGACGAAGCTCGTCGTGCCCGTCACAGGCGACCACGTCGCCGTCGTCGGCGAGAACCGCAAGCTCCTGGTCTTCCCGCTCGTGCAGGTACCGGAGATGTCGCGCGGCAAGGGCGTGCGCCTGCAGCGCTACAAGGATGGCGGCATTTCGGACGTGAAGTGCTTCGCGATCGCCGACGGCCTGACCTGGGAAGACAGCGCCGGCCGCGTCTTCACCAAGAGCAAGGACGAACTGGTGGAATGGCTGGGTGACCGCGCCTCCGCCGGGCGACTGGTGCCGAAAGGTTTCCCGCGGAGCGGCAAGTTCTCCGGCTGAGATCAGCGACGCGGAACGGTATGATCGGCAAGAAACCGCCGCGCGCCGTCCTCGTCGATCTCGCCGGCGGCGACGGCCAAGACGAAGGCATAGAGCTCGCCGTCGGTTGCCTCGATCTCGTAACCGTTTTCCATCAGAAAGACGGCGGCAGTCACGATCGCGATACGCTTGTTCTCGTCGACAAAGGCGTGATTTCCGACCAATCCAAAAAGGTAGGCGGCGGCCAGTTCGCAAGGGTCGCTTGAGCCGTAATGCGCCCGTTGGACGGGTCGTGCCAGTGCCGACTCCAGAGCGCCGCCGTCACGCAGGCCGTTTGCGCCACCGAAACGCTCGATCTGCATCCGATGCAAGGCCTCGACGAGAGGGCGGGAAAGAAAGACGAAGTCCGTCATTCCGCAAGCTTTTTCAATGCTCTCTTGTATTTCTCCATGAAACGCTCGGCGTGCGCGACCTGTCGTGCGAAATCATCGTCCGCGGGTTTCAGCAGCAAGCCGTCCTGATTTTCGGTGAGCTCGACGGTGTCGCCCGCCTTCAGGCCCAGCCGGGCGAGGACTTCTTTCGGGATGATGATGCCTTCCGAATTGCCGATTTTGCGGATGGTGACGTTCATGGTTGATCCTCGTGTTGCAACATTGTTATAACACGGCTATCCTCACTCAGGAAAAAGAATCTCCGCCTTTTGTTTGCCCCTCGGACAGGGCGTAGCGATTGGCCACGGTGCCGGACGTCCGGCAGCCGACCGTTTGGCCACTCGATCACCAATTTTGTTGGTGAGTTTTCTCTCGCGGGGGTTGCTAGTCGGCACTGTATCGTTATCCTTCGGTTGTATCATTTCTCCCTTTGATCGACGGAAGGTGGCCGGATGCTGACGCGACGTGGAATCTTGACCGGAGGCTCCGCGGCATTGGCGCTCGGCGGCGTCGGTATCCTCGTCGAGGCAAGGCGCGCGGCGGCTCGCTACGAGCGCTACGCGAGAGACATCCGCGTTCCGCTCACCGCCCCGGCGACCGACCGCGGCCTCGTGCGCTATGCCACGCTCGCGGCCAATGGACACAATACGCAGCCCTGGCTGTTTCGGACGTCGGAACGCGGAATTGCCATTCGGCCGGATTTTTCTCGCCGCACGCCGGTCGTCGATCCGGACGATCATCACCTCTACGTCAGTCTCGGCTGCGCCGTGGAGAATCTCGCGATCGCCGCGATCGCGACGGGCCGCCCCGGCGCGGTTACGGTGACACGGGACGGGAATGACACGGGCGCGTCGCTGACCTTTCTGAGCGACGGCATGTCCGCCGATGCGGACACCTGGAAGATGTTCACCGCGATCCCCAGGCGGCAGTCGACGCGCAGCGCCTACGACGGCCGGCCGGTGCCACCGACCGACCTCGAGCGGCTCCGCAAGAGTGCCACCGTCGACG
>DATGWU010000454.1:0-6280 GCA_035299345.1 Rhizobium sp. | reverse complement strand
GTGTGTCTTCGACGTCGATCGCATCGGTCTTCACGACGGCATTCGGCCCAACGAATTCGGGCTTCCCGCCGAGCGCAGCGAGGAAGCGTCGCATCCCGTCATCCTGCGCGCCGGCGATTGCCGCGAGGCACTCGGCGCGAGGGCGGCGATTTCCGACGGAAGGCGGGCAGCGGGAGAGATCGTCAGGCGGCTCTCCGGCGGGAACAACCGCCCCGCGAACGAGATCAAGAGGCTGCGACAGGCCCAGGATGTTCTTAGCCGGCTCTTCCAGCCGGTCGACCGCGCGGATCAGCTTTTGCGCCTACCCGACGAGACAATCCTCTGCCGCTGCGAGAGCCGGACTGTCGGCGACCTGAGGCGCCTGTGTGCCGGACCGGACGCTCCCAGTGGACGCGAGGTGAAGCACAATGGTCGCTATGCCATGGGATCCTGCCAGGGACGATTCTGTGCCGACAACACTGCTGCGCTGATGGCCGCGCTCGCTCCCGACCAGCCACCCCCCTCCCCCGAGGATCTGACCGGCCGACGCTGGCCGATACGACCCGTGCCGATCGGCGCAATCGTCGCCGCGTGCGGCGACGAGACGATCCCCCAAGACGAACAGCAAGATTAGAAGAGGCACACAGATGACCCAAGTCGCGACCCTCAGCGCCGGTTCGACAATTACCGTCCGGAACCCGTTCAACGGCAATGTCGTCGGCGACGTCGCCGAAAGCGAGCCGTCACAGGTCGCCGCGGCCGTGGCCCGGGCGAAGATCGCCCAACAGGACTTCCGGCGCTCGACGCCAGCGCTTCGTCGCAGCCTGCTAGATGCCCTTGCGGCCGAAATTGCGGCAGATGCCGAAGACCTGGCGCGGATCATCTCGTCGGAGGTGGGCAAGACCATCCGCGAAGCCCGCAATGAAGTCCGTCGTGCCCAGAATACCCTGAAACTCTCGGGAGACGCGGCGACCTTCCTCGACGGCGAGGCGCTCCACTGCGCGATCGTCGAGGGCGGAGCCGACCGGCTGGCGACGATCACCTACGAACCCGTCGGCGTCGTCGCCGCCATAACGCCCTTCAACTATCCACTCAACCTCCTCTGCCACAAGCTCGGCCCGGCGATTGCGGCCGGCAATGCCGTCGTCGCCAAGCCCTCGCCGAAGGCGCCGCTCACGGCCGAAAGGCTCTGCTCGCTGGCGGAGAGGGCCGGCTGGCCCCGCGATCTCTTCCAGGTCGTCCACGGCGGCGCCGAGGTGGCCCTCTCGCTCGCGCGTTCGCCGATCAATCTTCTTTCCTTCACTGGCGGACCGACGGCGGGCCTGGCGCTGAAGAACGCAAGCGGCCTCGTCCGCTGCCTCATGGAACTCGGCGGCAATGACCCCCTCTTCGTCATGCCGGACGCAGACCTCGACAAGGCCGTCGCCACCACGATCGGTCACCGTTTCGAAATTGCCGGCCAGAGCTGCGCGGCGGTGAAGAAACTCTACCTCCACCGCGACATCGCCAGGGTGTTCACCGACAAGCTGCTGGCGGCCGTCGACGCGGTCGAATTCGGCGATCCTTCCCTTGACGACACCGATATGGGGCCTCTCATCGATGCGGTCGCAGCAAGGAACGTCCAGGAACGGATCGATGCGACCCTCGCCGGCGCCGGCGGCAAGTTGCTGGCTGGTGGCAATCATGCCGGGGCGCTCTTCGCACCGACCGTCCTGTCGGAGATTGCCGCCGACGCGCCGGTGATCGCCGACGAAACGTTCGGTCCCGTCATCGCCATCCGCACCTTCGGCGACGCGGCGGAAGCGATCGCGGAAGTCAATGCCGGGGAGTACGGACTGCAGGCGGGCGTCTTTACCAACGACCACGCCGTCATCAAGCAGTTCTCCCGCGACCTCGTGGTGGGCGGCGTGATGATCAACGAAGGACCGGATTTCCGGGCCGAACACGTGCCGTTCGGCGGCGTCAAGCGCTCGGGCCTCGGCCGCGAGGGTGTCCGCATTGCGCTCAGGGAAATGTCCGAGCCCAAGGTCGTGATCGATTGAGGGCGGCGACGATGAGAGTAGGCATTCTCGGGGCATCTGGCCGCGTCGGCACAAGGCTGGTGGAGCTCGTCCTCGCCAATCCCGGCCTGCAACTGGCGGCAGCCTTCGTCTCCCCGGCGTCCCGGCTCTGCGGAACGCCGGTGGCCGGCGGCAGTATCGAATACCGGGCCGCCGACAGTGCGATGAACAGCCACTGCGACGTCGTCATCGACTTTTCGACTCCTGCGGCAAGCCTCGCCTTCCAGGAGCAGGTCGGCGAAAAGCCGATCCCGATGGTCATCGGCACGACGGGTTTTTCCATCGAAGAGGCGGAGAGGCTCGCGGGCTATGCCGCCCATCGGCCGATGCTTATCAGCGCCAATTTCGCGCGCGGGTTCGAAGCCTTTCGCCTCGGCGCCGTCGATTTCATGCGCCGCATGGCTGCGGCGGAGCCTTCGGTCGCGGAGATCTATCACGCGCGCAAGAAGAGCGAGCCGTCCGGCACGTCGCGGCTTCTGGCCGGCGAACTGCACGCGACGCGCAGTGCGGTCATGGGATTTGCCGCCCCCGAGCCGCCGATCTCCGTTCATCGGGAAGGCGATACCGTCGGCGTCAACGAGGTTCGCTTCGATCTCGGCTCGGCGGACGTCACCTTCACCTACCGCGTCCACACCCTTGCGGCTTACGCGGAAGGTGCACTTGCAGCAGCCGAGTGGCTGATATCGGAACCACACGCCAACGGGCGCTATACGCTGGCCGACAGTCTGACCAGGTAACAAGAGACAGGAAAGGATCGAGGCACATGCAGGATTTGGCTCAGCGCTTCAAAGGCGTCTTCACCGCACTCGTCACGCCCTTCAAGAACGGCAGCGTCGACATTGCCGCCTTCGACGCGCTCGTCGAACGGCAGCTTTCGGCCGGTGTCACGGGGCTCGTCCCCGTCGGTACGACCGGTGAGGCCGCGACCTTGTCGGACGACGAAGCCGTCGAGCTCATCGCCCGCACCGCAGCACTCGCGAGGGGCCGTGCACTCGTGGTCGCCGGCGCCGGCGCCAACAACACGCGCAACGCCGTCGAAAAGGCGAAGGCGGCGGAAGCAGCCGGAGCCGATGCGCTGCTGGTGGTCACGCCCTACTACAACAAGCCGACCCAGGCCGGATTGATCGCCCATTACGGCGCGGTGGCCGAGGCGACCAACCTGCCCATCATGCTCTATTCAGTTCCCGGCCGCTGCGGCGTCGAGATCGCGCCGGAGACCTGTGCCGCACTGGCGGAACGCTACGCCAACATCGTCGCGATCAAGGAAGCCGGTGGCAATCCGGGACGCGTGACCGCATTGCGTCGCAACTGCGGCAACGACCTGATCATCCATTCCGGAGATGACGGGCTCACCCTGCCGTTCCTCTCTCTCGGTGCCTGCGGAGTTACCAGCGTCGTCGCCAACGTCGCCCCCCGCGAAATGGTCGCGATGGTGAAGGCGTGGGAGAACGGTGACACCAGCCTCGCGCTGGCGCTCAACGATATCATCGCCGAACTCACGGAAGGGATGTTCATCGAGTCCAATCCGGGACCGGTCAAGGCCGCACTCGCCCTGTCGAACCTCGCCGGTCCGGAACTCCGCCTGCCGATGGTACCGGTTTCGGATGCAAACCGGGAACGCCTCACCGGCATCCTCGGACGCTACAGCGCGGCTGCGGCGGCCTTCCAAGAAATGCGGTAAGCGCCCGCCGCAGCTTTGCATTGCCGCACGCCGCGGAAGATAGGACCATGAAACCGTGGCTGGACCACGCCAGTCCCGGATCACGAAGAAGATGGGGAACGACCATGAGAGCCAGTAACACCCACCGCCACATGGGTCGGTGGCGGAGATTCACGCAGGAGAGAAGGCCAAGATGACCTACAATTGGGACTTTCGCTCGGTCTGGCTCAACTACGACCTCTTTCTCGAAGGGCTGTGGATCACCGTGGTCTACACCTTCGGCTCGATCTTCTTCGGGGTGATCATCGGCTTCGCCACCTGCGGGGCGCGCCTGTCGCGCTTCAGGGTTCTCCAGGCGGTGGCGCGGGTCTACCAGGAGATCTTCCGCTGCACGCCGCTTCTCGTCCAGTTGCTCTGGTTCTACTATGCCTTCCCGCTGCTGGTCGGTGGTTCCATCGACAACCGCGTGGCGGCCATGCTGACGCTCTCGCTCTATGTCGGCGCCTTCTACGCCGAGATTTTCCGGGGCGGCATTGTCTCGATCGACCGTGGCCAGCGAGAAGCGGCTGCCGCCATCGGCATGAGCCCCTGGCAGTCGATGACGCGGATCATCCTGCCCCAGGCGATCAAGCGCATGCTGCCCTCCTTCATCAACCAGTCGGTGATCCAGTTCAAGAACACCTCGCTGGTCTCGGTGATCTCCGTCGCCGACCTCGCCTACATGGCGGCGGTCGTCAACGGACAGACCTACCGGCCGCTGGAGTCCTACACGATCATGGCCGGGCTCTACATCGTCATGCTCCTGCCGCTGACGCAGGCTGCCGACTGGATCGAACGACGCCTCCGGGCTAGCGACTAAGGAAACGGTACGACCATGAGCATGAACAAAGAAACAAGCGCGCCGGTCATCGAAGCGGTATCGCTACGCAAGAGCTACGGCCCGCTTGAGGTCCTCAAGGGGCTGGATCTCAGCCTTGGACGTGGCGAGGTGGTGGCGCTGATCGGTCCGTCAGGCTCCGGCAAATCGACCTTCATCCGCTGTCTCAACATGATGGAGATTCCGAGCGGCGGCACGATCCTTTTTCGCCAGAAGAAGGTCGGCGACCGTTTCCGAGACAAGGACGGCGACATCGGCATCGGCACGCTTCGTCGCCATGTCGGCATGGTCTTCCAGCACTTCAATCTCTTTCCGCACAAGACCGTTCTCCAGAACGTCACGGAAGGCCCGATCGTGGTCTGCAAGACGCCCCGCCGAGAAGCCGAGGAGCGCGCCATGGACTTGCTCGCCAAGGTCGGCCTCGCCGAAAAGCATGCCGCCTATCCGAGCCATCTGTCTGGCGGACAGAAGCAGCGGGTGGCGGTCGCCCGTGCACTTGCCATGGACCCCGAGGTTCTCTTGCTCGACGAGGTGACCAGCGCGCTCGATCCCGAACTGGTCGGCGAGGTCCTGACGGTTATTCGCCAGCTGGCGGACGCCGGCATGACCATGGCGATCGTCACCCACGAGATGGCGTTCGCCGCCGAGGTCGCCAATCGCGTCCTCTTCCTCGATCAGGGCGTGATCGCCGAAGCCGGATCGGCCGACGAGGTCATTCTCAACCCGCAGAACCCGCGCCTTCAGGCGTTCGTCTCACGCTTCAGAGGGTGAACCGATGGTTGACTTCCGTGTATCGATCGTCGGCGCAGGCAATATCGGCTCGGCGCTTGCCGCCTGCCTCGGCACGGCGGGAGGCTTTGCCGTAGAGGTCATCGATCCTTCGGACGAGGCTCTCGACCGGCTGCGGGATCTGAACCTGCCCGTTTCTCTGCACCACCTCGGCTCGCACGAGCCGCTTGCGAACCTCCTGAAGCAGAGCGATGTCACGGTCGCGGCCGTGCCCGAGCGGGCGGTGCCGGCGATCGCCCGGGCGGCGGCATCGGCCGGTACGCATTTCCTCGACTTCTCGCCACCGCATGCCGACACCCGGCAGGCGCTGAAGCCGCTTGCCGGCGAGCGTGTCGTGCTCAATGGCTGCGGCGTGTCGCCGGGTCTCGTCGAAAACATCGCAAGCAGCCTCCTTGCCCGGTGTGCGCCAGTCTCCGAACTGACGATCCGTGTCGGCTCCATACCGCGCTTGCCGACGAACCGCCTCGGCTACGGACAGATCTGGGACATCGACGGGCTGATCGACGAATACACGATGCCTTGCGAGGCGCTGCGCGGTGGAGAGCGCATTCATCTCGCGCCACTCGAGGGCAAGGAACACGTCGTGCTCGACGGCGTGACCTATGAAGGCTTCACGACCTCGCGCGGATTGAAGGATCTCGCAATGTTCGCCGCAGCCGGTGTCTGCAACGTCACCTTCAAGACGCTGCGCTATCCCGGGCACCTCGAGCACATGCAGTTCCTCCTCGACGACCTCGGCCTCAAGAACCGCCGCGACATGCTGCGCTCGCTCCTGCTCAACGGTCTGCCCATTATCGAGGAGGACGAGCTGGTGATGTTCCTGACGGCCGGCTCCGCGAGGGGTGCACGCAAGCTCGAGGCCTCGTCGTCCTACCGGTTCCGCCCCAGCCCGGCCCTCGGCCCCTTCAACGCGAT
>DATGWU010000453.1:0-3277 GCA_035299345.1 Rhizobium sp. | reverse complement strand
CTCCGCGTTACCGCGAGGGCATGGCCACCCGCCGGCACGTGCTCGGAGACAGATACGTGGACCGAACCGAGGCGCAGAGATCTGCCTTCGATGAGCCCTTTCAGGATCTCATAACGGAGGCTGCTTGGGGTCATGTCTGGTCCCGTCCGACCTGGACCAAGCGCGAGCGTTCGATGGTCACCATCGCTCTGCTGGCCGCCCTTGGCCACCATGAGGAAGTCGCGTTGCACGTTCGTGCCACCGTCAACACCGGCGCAACCCGGGAGGATATCATGGAAGCACTTCTCCATGTGGCGATCTATGCGGGTGTGCCGGCTGCCAATCACGCGATCAAGGTCGCCAAGGCGGCGTTGGAGGAGATCGAAATGCCGAACGGTGGGATGGAGGAGAGACGTGAAGAACACCATGCCTGAGACGGGGGCATTCTTTCCCCGCGACCGCGAAATGCATCCGCCGGCCTATACGCCGTGGTACAAGACCACCGTTCTTCGCTCGCCACAGCGCGCGCTGATATCGCTGGAGGGAACGAGGAGCGAGATCACCGGACCGGTCTTCGGCCATAACATGCTGAACGAGTTCGACAACGATCTCATTCAGAACTATGCGCGCCCCGGCGAAAGTCCGATTGGCCAGCGCATTCTCGTGCACGGACGGGTGCTCGACGAGCGCGGCAGGGGCATTGCTGGTGCCTTGGTCGAGTTCTGGCAGGCGAACGCTGGAGGACGGTATCGTCACAAGAAGGAAACCTACCTCGCGGCTCTCGACCCGAACTTTGGTGGCGTCGGGCGGACCATCACCGACGAGGACGGCTACTACTGGTTCAAGACGATCAAGCCGGGTCCGTATCCCTGGCCGAACGGTGTCAATGACTGGCGCCCCGCACACATCCATTTTTCGGTCTTCGGCCACGGCTTCGCTCAACGCCTGATTACCCAGATGTACTTCGAGGGCGATCCGCTGATCTGGATCTGTCCGATCGTGAAGACGATTCCTGACGAGGAGGCGATCAAACGCCTCATTGCACCGCTCGACCTCAACGCGACGATCCCGATGGACATGCGCGCCTATAAGTTCGACATCGTCCTTCGCGGGCGACGTTCGACGATGTTCGACAATCGCAAGGAGGGCAATTGAGATGGTTCAGTCGCTCGGTTATCTGAAGGAATCGCCGTCGCAGACGGCCGGTCCTTACGTTCATATCGGCTGCACGCCCAATTTTACCGGGATCGAGGGGGTGTTCGAAAAGGACCTCGGCTCCGGTCCGCTCTACAATGAACGCACACGAGGCGAACGAATAACGATCCGCGGCCGCGTCATCGACGGATCGGGCACGCCGCTCAAGGACGCGCTCGTCGAGATCTGGCAGGCCGATGCCGACGGGCTCTACAATAGCCCCTCGGAGACGCGCGGAAAGGCGGATCCGGACTTCGCGGGCTGGGGTCGCTGTCCGGCCGATATGGAGACTGGCGAGTACATTTTCGAAACGATCAAGCCGGGACGCGTGCCGTTTCGCGATGGTCGGCTGATGGCTCCCCACATCACCTTCTGGATTGTCGCGCGCGGTATCAATATCGGCCTTCACACGCGCATGTATTTCGCCGACGAGACAGAGGCGAATGCCGCTGATCCGGTCTTGGCTCGCATCGAGCACAAGGTACGGGTCTCGACCCTGATTGCCGCCCGCGACGGTGACATTTACACCTTCGACATACATCTCCAGGGCGAAAACGAAACGGTGTTCTTCGACATCTGAACCCGCGAACTTCATTTCGGCACGTCGATAGCGGGCATTGCCGGACGGGCCGGAAGGGGCCTTCAAATGAACAAGACAATTGCAGACCTAGCCGAGGCCGTTGCCGAGATCGGTGACGGCGCCACCGTGATGATTGGCGGCTTCGGGGGCTCCGGTGCACCGATCGAGCTGATCCACGCCCTGATCGACAGGCGCGCGAAGGAACTGACGGTCATCAACAACAATGCCGGCAACGGTCACATTGGCATTGCGGCCATGATTGATGCCGGCATGGTGCGAAAGATGATCTGTTCTTTTCCGCGCTCGTCCGATCCCCGCGCGTTCACGGAAAAGTACCTCGCCGGTGAAATCGAACTCGAACTGGTGCCGCAGGGTACGCTTGCCGAACGTATCCGCGCCGGCGGTGCCGGCATTCCGGCCTTTTATACGCCGACTGCGTACGGTACCGAACTCGCCGAAGGAAAGCCCGTCGCCGAATTCGACGGTCGGTGCTATGTCCTGGAACGTTGGCTCAAGGCCGATTTCGCGCTCGTCAAGGCAGAACTCGGCGACACGCACGGCAACCTCACCTACAATAAGGCCGGCCGCAACTTCAATCCGTTGATGTGCATGGCGGCGGCAAGGACGATCGCGCAGGTCTCCAGGATCGTGCCCGCCGGAGGCATCGATCCCGAACATGTCGTCACACCCGGTATTTTCGTGAACGCCGTCGTCGAGGTCATTGACCCACAGCAGGAAGAAGTGCTCATCCGAGCCGGAGTGGCCTACGCATGACGACCGTTGCGCGCGAAGAAAAGAAACTCTCCAACGCCCAGATCGCCTGGCGCGCCGCCCAGGACATCGCCGATGGCGCCTATGTCAATCTCGGGATCGGCTTTCCCGAGATGGTCGCCCGCTATCAGCCTGAGGGCAGAGAAGCTATCTTCCACACGGAAAACGGCATCCTGAATTTCGGCGAGCCGCCACCGGAGGGCGAGGAGGACTGGGACCTCATCAACGCCGGCAAGAAGGCGGTGACCGTGAAGCCCGGAGCATCCTTCTTCCACCATGCCGACAGCTTCGCCATGGTGCGCGGCGGGCATCTGGACGTCGCCATTCTCGGCGCATACCAGGTTGCCCAGAACGGCGACCTGGCAAATTGGCGGGTCGGCTCCAAGGGGGTGCCGGCCGTCGGTGGTGCCATGGATCTCGTGCACGGGGCAAAGCATGTCTTCGTGATCACGGAGCACGTTACCAGGGAGGGCCAGCCGAAACTCGTCGAGCGCTGCACGTTTCCGCTAACCGGTGTCGGCTGCATCACCCGCGTCTATACGAGCCATGCGGTCATCGACATCGTCGGCGGCAGCTTCGTAGTGCGGGAAAAGCTGGCGGCCATGACCCTGGACGAACTTCAGGCCATGACCGGCGCGAAACTCCATATTGACGGCCCGGTTGCCGACCTCGTCGTGCCTGCGCTCTAAGGACATCATCATGACCGACGCCTTTATCTGCGACTATATCCGGACGCCTATCGGCCGCTTCGGC
>DATGWU010000452.1:0-7960 GCA_035299345.1 Rhizobium sp. | reverse complement strand
GCCGCTCGCCGCAAGTCCCTCACCGAGGCGCACGATGCGCGAAAACGCGTCGACAACGCGGAACTGCCCGGGGCGTGTCGGCTGGGCGACGAGAAGACGGCAATTGTTGGTGCCGAGGTCGAGCGCCGCGTAAAGATCGTTGGACCATTGCGAAACGGAAGCAGGCGGGCGCGGGCGTTCCGCGGCCGGCTGCTGCTGCGGCCTGGCCGCAGGAGACGCCTTGGCGGGAGCCGCGGCCGGCGCCGGAGAGGCCGCGGGGGCGGCGGTCGGCTTGCCGGAGGCGAGCGGACGGCCCTGCAGGCTGCGGCGATTGCGGTTACGACGGCGCTTCTTTCCCGACTTTCCGGAATGGGAATGCTCGGCCTCTGCCGCAGGTGCCGCCGTTTTGTCGGCATTTGCGGAATGCGGCAGATCGATCGGCTGGTTTTGACCCGAACGGTTGCGTCGCCGGCGCTTTCGCTTGCGAACCGGCTCATGCGCCTGGTTGGTGGCGGAACGTCCAGCCGGAGCCGACGTCGCCGCCTGCCCCTCGCCGGCCACGACGGCGGCGCCCGAAACCTTCGGCGCATTCGTCTTGGCCTTGCCGCGCCGGAGGGTTGCCTCCCCGCTGCGACTTTCTGCCGACGCCCCCTCGCTTGACGGCCTGAGGCCGCGATCGGGGTCTGTCACTTATCTATTCCGTTGCGCCGCGCAAGGCCGACTGCGGCATGCCGCTGGCGCCATATTCGATTTTCGTTGGCGCGATAATATCAGCGGGTCCGGTTTTAGCCAAACTGTTTTTCCGCCGAAATCCGGCGCGCAATCGGGTCCCGGGCGCGTCGTCGCGGCAACTGAATTTTTTCCGATTTTTTTGAGAACGGGTATTTGCAAGCCGCCGGCTTTTGTTTATAAGCCCGCCTCACCGACGGATCGCACACTCACGCGGTCCACTGCTGGGGAATAGTTCAACGGTAGAACGACGGACTCTGACTCCGTTAATCTTGGTTCGAATCCAGGTTCCCCAGCCAATTCTCCCTAAATCCCCTTAATTCCTTGATTTTCCAGTCGTGCCGGATATCGTTTTGGCATCAATGGCGACCTGATGCCCGTCGAGCGACGGCGTCTTCCGGAGCGTGACGCCACAATCTCTTTTTTCTTGCCAAAAGGACGAGGACCCCTTTCGTTACCACGTGACGGCCCTACGTCAGGGCGCCCAATCGTGGAAGAGAGGTTCTTGCAATGTCGGTAAAGAAGGTAGCCATCGTCACCGCGGGCGGCAGCGGCATGGGTGCGGAAAGCGCCCGGCGTCTGGCGGCGGACGGGTTCAACGTCGCGATCCTCTCCTCGTCCGGAAAGGGCGAGGTGCTGGCCGGAGAGCTGGGCGGCATCGGGATCACCGGCTCCAACCAGTCGAATGACGATCTCAAACGTCTCGTGGATGCGACGGTCGAGAAATGGGGGCGGGTCGACGTGCTGGTGAACAGCGCCGGCCACGGGCCACGCAAGCCGGTGCTCGACCTGACCGACGAGGACTGGCACATGGGCATGGAGGTCTATTTCCTCAACGCCGTGCGCCCGACGCGTCTCGTCACGCCGATCATGCAGACGCAGAAATCCGGCGTCGTCATCAACATATCGACCGCCTGGGCCTTCGAGCCGTCGTCGATGTTCCCCACCTCCGCCGTCGCCCGCGCGGGCCTTGCCGCCTTCACCAAGATCTTCGCGGATACCTACGCGGCGGACAATATCCGCATGAACAACGTCCTGCCCGGCTGGATCGACAGCCTGCCCGCCACCGAGGAACGCCGCTCGGCCGTGCCGATGAAACGCTACGGCACCAGCGCCGAGATCGCGGCGACCGTCGCCTTCCTTGCCTCCGATGGCGCCGCCTACATCACCGGGCAGAATATCCGTGTCGACGGCGGGTTGACGCGGGCCGTGTGACGACCTGACGAAATCTGCGATCCGGAGACGCTTCGACGGTGGATAGCGGCCGTATTCATGGCCGATCGTCGAAGAGTCTGCGAAGACTCCGCGCATTTTTGCAACGCCTGCCGGCAATCGACAGGTCTTTGCATTTTTCCATTTGCGCGGCGGCACCGACAATTGCAATGTTCAGCGAAAGACGTGACAGCAACGGAATCCTGAAAAGAATGTCTGCAGATTCGATCGTGCTCGGCGCCGGTATCGTCGGCGTTTCCACTGCCATCCATCTCGCCCGCCGCGGCCGCTCGGTGGTGCTGGTCGACCGGCGGGGTGCCGGCGAGGAAACCTCGTTCGGCAATGCGGGCCTGATCCAGCGCGAAGGCATCGTGCCCTACGGCTTCCCGCAGGAAGTCGGCATGCTGGTGCGCTACGGCCTCAACAACCGTATCGACGCGCATTACCATCCGACGGCGATGCCGAAGCTGGTGCCGTTCCTGTCGCGCTACTGGTGGCATTCGAACGAGGTGCGCCATCAGGCGATCGCCAACGCCTACGCGCCGCTCATCGAAAACTCGGTCTCGGAACATGCCGACCTGATCAAGGCGGCTGGCGCCGAGCGCCTGATCCGTAAGGACGGCTGGATGGAGGCCTTCCGCACCAGGGCGGCGATGGACAAGGAAGTCGCCGAGGCCGAGCGGCTGGCGAAGGTCGCGGCCATCAAATTCACCGCGCTGACGGCGGACGACCTCGCCCGCGTCGAGCCGCACCTGACGGGCAAGTTCGTCGGCGCGCTGAAATGGAACGACCCCTGGTCGGTGACCGACCCGCACGGGCTGACCATGGCCTATCTCGCCTATTTCGAAAGCCTCGGCGGCAAGTTCGTCAGGGGTGACGCCACGACGCTCAAGCCCACCGCCTCCGGCAAGGGTTGGCAGGTCAAGACCGTCGACGGAACCGTGGAGGGCAAGGACGTCGTGCTGGCGCTCGGTCCCTGGTCGGAGGACGTGACCCGCACGCTCGGCTACAGCTTCATCGTCGGCGTCAAGCGCGGCTACCACATGCATTACGCGCCGGCGGGCAATGCCGTGCTCAACAACTGGACCATGGACAAGGAGCGCGGCTATTTCCTCGCGCCGATGGACAAGGGCATCCGTCTGACCACGGGTGCGGAATTCGCCGACCGTGACGCGCCGAAATCGCCGGTGCAGGTCGAGCGCGCCGAAAAGGTGGCCCGCACGATCTTCCCGCTCGGCGAGCGGCTCGATCCAGAACCGTGGATGGGGGCACGGCCCTGCACACCGGACATGATGCCGATCATCGGCAAGGCGCCGCGCCACGACGGCCTCTGGTTCGCCTTCGGGCACGCCCATCACGGCCTCACCCTCGGCCCCGTCACCGGACGGCTGATCGCCGAGGCCGTCACCGGCGAGACGCCGTTCCTCGACATGAGCGCCTGGCGGCCGGAGCGGTTCAAGGCTTGAGAGATTTGCCGCTCTACCGCGCTCCTTGCGGCAGGGCTGGCAAATGCGGCAATTTCGTGATAGCGGTGTCTTCGGTCGAATGACCAAGTTTCCGCGCGGTCGCGGAAATCCGCCGGGCTGTGTTCCTTATCTTCGCACCTTCCGATACGCCCCGGCGAGAAGACTGTAGAGGCTGAGGCATGTTTCGCTTTCTGAACTACCACGGAGATTTCGGCGACCGTTAGCGTCGTTCGATACCGTTTGCGTGCGTTTTTCCGCATGCGAAGGTCAGATCGTTGAAACCATTGCCGGTGCCTTATGGATATTGAAAGCCAAGCCAAAACCTTTTTCGAAGCAAACCCCGACATCGAAGTGCTGGAAGCCTTCGTCATCGACGTCAACGGCGTTCCGCGGGGCAAGTGGATCCCGCGCGAACGCGCTCTCGACGTCCTGACCAAGGGCATGGCGATGCCGCGCTCGGTCTATGCGCTCGACGTATGGGGACGCGACGTCAATGCCGCGGGGCTCGCAGAAGGCACCGGTGATCCCGACGGGCTCTGCTTTCCGGTTCCCGGCACCCTCTCCCGCGTCACCTGGCTTTCGCGGCCGACGGCGCAGGTGCTGCTGGAGATGCGCAATCCGGACGGCAGCGGCTTTTACGCCAATCCGCGCAACGTGCTGGCAAGCGTCGTCGAGCGCTACCGCAAGCTCGGGCTGACGCCGGTCGTCGCGACCGAGCTCGAATTCTACCTCATCGATCCGGTGCGCTCGGCGCTCGATCCGGTGCGCCCGCCGAAGACTCGCGAGGGCCGCTGGCACACCGGCCAGACGCAGGTGCTCTCGATCGCCGAACTGCAGGACTTCGAAGAGGTCTTTTACGCAATCGCCACCGCGGCGCGCGCACAGAAGGTGCCGGCCGACACGACGCTGCGCGAAAACGGACCCGGCCAGTACGAGATCAACCTGAACCACGTGCCGGATGCGCTCGCCGCCGCCGACTATGCGGTGCTCCTGAAGCGCATCGTCAAGGGGGTTGCCCGCTGCCACGATCTCGACGCCACCTTCATGGCGAAGCCCTACGGCATGCAGGCCGGCAGCGGTATGCACGTGCACTTCTCGGTGCTCGACGAGACCGGTGCCAATATCTATGCCGGTGAAGACGGGCCGTCGGAGGCGCTCTTCCATTCGGTCGGCGGGCTGTTGGAGTCCATGGGCGAAAGCATGGCGGTCTTCGCGCCCCACCAGAACTCCTATCGCCGGCTGCGGCCGTCGGAGCATGCGCCGACCTATGCTTCCTGGGGCTTCGACAACCGCTCGGCGGCCGTGCGCGTCATCACGGCGAGCCGGCCCGCCACCCGCATCGAGCATCGCGTCGCCGGTGCCGACACCAACCCCTATCTCGTCGTCGCGATGATCCTGAGTGCCGCGCTCGCGGGCATGAAGGAGAAGACGCAGCCAGGTGGCGCGATCAGCGGCGACGAGCACGCGATCAACCACGAACCGCTCCCGACCAACTGGGACCAGTCGCTGCAGCGTTTTTCGAAGTCGAGCTTCGCCTATGCGGCGCTCGGCCCGAAGTATCGCGGGCTCTACACCGCCTGCAAGCAGCAGGAAATCTCGGAATTTTCGCTCCGCGTCACCGACGTGGAATACGACGCCTATATCCGGACCGTTTGAGAGGAACAGGACGATGCAGACTTCCCCGAACAATCCCGGCCACGCCAATTCCTGGTATGCGGCAAGTGCCAACGACAAGCGCGTCCGTCCCGAACTCGAAGGCGAGACGGAGGCCGACGTCTGCGTGATCGGCGCCGGCTTCACCGGCATTTCCGCCGCGCTGGAGCTTGCCGAGAATGGCTTCTCGGTGGTGGTGCTCGAAGGCGAGCGCATCGGCTTCGGCGCCTCCGGCCGCAACGGCGGCCAGATCGTCAACGGCTACAGCCGTGACCTCGAGGTGATCGCCAGGCGCTACGGCCAGGAGAAGGCCGTGAAGCTCGGCGAGATGTCGCTCGAGGGTGGCGAGATCATCCGCCGCCGCGTCGCGACATACGGCATCCACTGCGATCTCGTCGACGGCGGTTTCTTCGCCGCCTTCACCGACAAGCAGGTCAAGGAGATGGCGCATGTGAAGGCGAACTGGGAGAAGCACGGGCATACCGGGCTCGAAATGGTCTCGAAATCCGAGGTCGGCCGCTACGTGAAGACCGACCGTTATGTTGGCGGCATGATCGATCGCCTCGGCGGCCACATTCATCCGCTCAATCTCGTGCTCGGCGAGGCCGCTGCTGCGGAAGGGCTCGGCGTGCGGATCTTCGAGAAGTCGCGGGTCACCGGCCTCGACATGGGAGCAAGCCCCGTCGTGAAGACGGCCAGGGGCCGGGTGAAGGCGAAATACGTTCTCGTCTGCGGCAACGCCTATCTCGGCTCCATGCTGCCGAGGATCACCGACCGGATGATGCCTGTCTCCAGCCAGGTCATGGCGACGGAGCCGCTCGACGCGAAGCTGATCGAGGACCTGCTTCCGGCCAACTATTGCATTGAGGACGCCAACTACGTGCTCGACTACTACCGCCGCACCGCCGACAACCGGCTGCTCTACGGCGGCGGCATCGGCTATGGCGGGCACGACCCGGCAAACCTCACCGGCGTCATCCGCCCGAACATGCTGAAGACCTTCCCGCTATTGAAGGACGCAAGAATCGACTTCGCCTGGAGCGGCAATTTCGCGCTGACGCTGACACGCATCCCGCATATCGGCCGACTTTCGGAGAACGTCTATTTTTCCCACGGCGATTCCGGCCACGGGGTGACGACGACGCATCTCCTCGGCAAGATCCTCGGCGAAGCAGTCCGCGGACACGCCGGTCGCTTCGACGTCTGGGCCTCGCTGCCGGCGCTTCCTTTCCCCGGCGGCAGGACCTTCCGCGTGCCGCTCACCGTTCTCGGTGCGTGGTGGTACGGCCTGCGCGACAAGCTCGGCGTCTGAGGAGCATTGGGCGGGCACCGAACAGCCCGCTCATTTTCTCAACGAATCGAAAGCCCGGCGACGGCCATATCTGCGATCTCGTCGATCTCCCGGTCGATATCGACCGTCACGACGCCCGGTTCGCCGGTCGGCACTTCGAGTGTTGCAAGCTGGCTGTCGAGGAGAGAGGTCGGCATGAAATGGCCGGTGCGCGACCCCATCCGCTCGCTCAGCAGTTCGCGCGTGCCTTCGAGATAGACGAAGAAGAGCCGGCCGCCCACCGCGGCGCGCAGCCGGTCGCGATAGACCTTCTTCAGCGCCGAGCAGGAGACGACGATCCCCTCGCCGCGGGTCAGCGCGTCCGCCATCCTCCGGCCGATGATTTCGAGCCACGGCCAGCGGTCTTCGTCATTCAAGGGTTCGCCGCGCGACATCTTCTCGACATTCGATTTCGGATGTAGGACATCGCCTTCGATGAACGGCAGGCCGAGGCGCTCGGCGATCGCCGCGCCGACGGATGACTTGCCGCAGCCGCAGACACCCATCACGATGATCGCTCCCGGCCTTGCCGTTTTCGTCCGCTCCACCTGTCCGCTCCCGCCATGCTCGTTGCGACGAAGCGGAAGATAGCGATCGGCGCGTCCAAGTCCACCCGCCGTGAACGTGAACTGCAGTCAGCCCGCAAGCATCTCGGCGGCGATCTTCTCGGCCATCATGATGACCGGCGCATTGGTGTTGCCGCCGATCAGCGTCGGCATCGCCGAGGCGTCGACGACACGAAGTCCCTCGACACCCCGGACCCGGAGCGCCGGATCGACGACGGCGCGATCGTCCGAACCCATGCGGCAGGTGCCGACGGGATGGTAGATCGTGTCGGCGCGAGCGCGAATGCGTTCGGTGAGCGCCGCATCCGAGCCGCCGGCCTCTGCGTAGAGTTCACGCTTGCGATAGCCGGCGAGCATGCCCGCCATGTCACGCGGATCGGAGAGATAGGCGGGGTCGATGCGGGGAGCGGAAAGCGGATCGGCGCTCCTCAACGTCACGGTGCCGCGCGAATGCGGCCTGAGCAGACAGACATGGCAGGAATAGCCGTAGCCCATATGCAGGCGACGGGCGTGATCGTCGACCATCGCGACGACGAAATGAAGCTGGATGTCCGGCCGGTCGAGCGCCGGGTCGGTCTTCAGGAAGGCGCCCGACTCGGCGAAGGTCGAGCGTAGATGTCCGGTGCCCTCGCGCCGCCATTCCCCCGCCGACCGGGCAATGTCGGCCGTGCCGTGAAGGCCGATGCCGATCATGTCGCGGTCACGCGAGCGGTAGATCATAGTGAAATCGAGGTGGTCCTGCAGGTTGCGCCCGACCTCCGGGCTGTCGGCGACGACCGCGATGCCGTGGCGGCGCAACTCGTCCGCGGGCCCGATACCGGAGAGCATCAGGAGTTGCGGCGACTGCAGCGCACCGCAGGCGACGACCACCTCCCGCGCGGCACAAGCTACCAGTTCGCGGCGACCGACCCGGTAGGCGACGGCAGAGGCGCGGCCGTGCTCGAAAAGCACGCGGCTTGCCCGAGCGCCGGTGACGATCGTCAGGTTCGGCCGGTCGAGATGGTCGGCCAGGTAGGCGGCGGAGG
>DATGWU010000451.1:0-1977 GCA_035299345.1 Rhizobium sp. | reverse complement strand
GCCGGTCAAACAGCGCGAACTTGCCCGTGCGGTGGAGATCATTCTCGAAGAGTTCGAGGATGCGCTGAAGGGAGCCGTCTCCGAGGCGAAGAAGCGTGGACGGGTCCTGAAGATCGTTCTCTTCGGTTCCTATGCCCGCGGCACGTTCGTCGACGAGCCGCATACCCGGAAAGGATACCGATCGGATTTCGATCTTCTTGTCATCGTGAACAATCGCAAGTTCACCGACTTTGCCGCCTACTGGAACAAGGCAGCGGATCGATTGATGCGGGATCCAGGGATCAGCACGCCGGTCAGCTTCATCGTCCACTCGCGCAGGGAGGTGAATACCTACCTCAGAGAGGGACAGTATTTCTTCTCGGACATCCGCAAGGAAGGCATCGTTCTTTATGAACTCGACGACGAGCCGCTCGCGGAACCGAAGCCGCTGAAGCTCGCGGATCGTTTGCGGTTGGCGAAGGGATACTTCGATGATCGCTATCGAGCGAGCGAAGGGTTTCTGGATACGTCTCGCTATGCATTCCGTCAGGGTCGGAAAAAGGAAGCGGCATTTCTGCTGCACCAGTCGCTCGAACAAGCCTATTCCTGCGTGCTCCTGACCCTCACCAATTACGGCCCACCATCGCACAACATCAAGTTCCTCCGCTCACTTGCCGAGGATCAAAACCAGCGTCTGGCCGACGCCTTCCCTCGCGACCAGCATCGGGAGCGTGCCTGGTTCAACACGATCAACGAGGCCTATGTGAAGGCGCGGTATTCGAAGCATTTTGGGATCGGCGACGAAGCCCTCGCATGGCTTCTGGAACGAACGGCCGTCTTGCTTAACCTGGTCCAAGAAGTCTGTTCTGAACACCTGCAAAGGCTGGAGCGAAAGGCCGGGTAGCGTGATGGTCGACCGCAAGGGCTTTCGCGAGACCGGCGATGAGCTTGGCGGATACTCCGCGTTTCGCCGTTGAGTCCAACCCAGATGGAACTCGTATCACTTAGTGCTTGTCGCTCCTTGACGTCCGAACCACACATACGAAAGCCTTGATTGGCCTGCCGCAGGAAAGGTGTCCGAACGTCATCTGGCTAGCATCATCTTACCTGGGGCGGCGTGACCGGTCCGGATCCCGCGTCAACCCTCGACAGTTGAAAGTCCGTCTCCTCGACCGCAACGCTCAGGAGATAGGCAAGCATCTCGAGGGATTCGCCCGACGCCTCGTCCTCCAGTCGCTCGAGTTCAAACTTCTTTCGCCGGAGCTTCTCCATGTTATTGTCGTTCACCTTGCCACTCCCTTCAATTCTATAAATCCACAACTTGTCGGGCGACTTCCTATTTACTCCCTTTCTAAGTTGTTTCTTATACGAACCTGTATTGTCGGAGTATGAATAATGATAGCCGCCAACGTCGACCTGATGCGCCTTCGTGCCGAACAACTTTGCAGGTGGCTCCACAACGACGCCCTGCCAATTTGGAAGCGCGAGGGATTTTGCGGAGAGGCAGGCGGATTTTCAGAGGCAATCTCGATGAATGGGAAGGCTGTGACAGCGCCCTGCCGTGGCCGTGTTCCCCCGAGGCAGATCTATTGCTTTTCTGAGGCTGGTAGCCGCGGCTGGCATGGAGATTGGCGCACGCCGGTGATCGAGGGTCTAGGATACTTCGATCGCGTCTATCGGTTACCTAGTGGCTTCTATGGTGCGCTGGCGACACGTGAAGGCGCCTTGATTGACAGCAACTTCGATCTATACAATCAGGCGTTTGCCATTCTTGCATTTGCCCACGCTGCAAAGGCTCTGCCGGAAACGACACTGGAAATGTCGGCACGCGCGTCCTCTCTGTTGCTTGGACTGAAGTCTGAATATGCGCACTCTTATGCGGGATTCGAGGAAGCAACGCCTGCACGGACCCCTCTTCGTTCGAATCCTCACATGCATCTATTCGAAGCTGCTCTTGCCTGTGAAGAATTGGAGGGTTTTGAGAAGCAGACATGGCTC
>DATGWU010000450.1:0-1717 GCA_035299345.1 Rhizobium sp. | reverse complement strand
CGGGTGCGGGCGGTGGATCAGATCAAGACGATCCAGTGGATGAAGGAGCAGGGGAACACCGTCGAAGCCATCGCGCGCAAGACCGGCCTTTCCGAGCATTACCTCGGCGGAATCCTCAAACTCCTGGAGCAGGGAGAGGAGCGGGTGCTCGATGCGGTTCTGCATGGCCGGTTGCCCTTGAGTATCGCTGTTAGCATCGCCGGCATCAGCGATGAGGCGGCGCAGCAGCTCCTCATGGAGGCCTACGAGCGCAAGGCGATGAAGCAGGTCACGCTGGCGACGTTCCGGCGGTTGATCGAGCAGCGGAAGACATTCGGCAAGACCTATGGAGTTGCCCGGCGCCAACCGCGGAAACGAACGACCGTCGACGGGCTGATTCTCGCCTACCAGCAGGAGACGAGTCGTCAGAGAATCATGGTGACGAAGGCGAAGATCTGCGACTCCCGGCTTCGGACGACGACCGCGGCGCTCAAGGTGCTGTTGGGCGACGAGAACTTTGTGAACCTGCTCCGCGCGGAGGACTTGGCGACGTTGCCGAAGTTCATCGTGGAACGGGTCAAGAACACCAACTGACCATGGCTCGCAAAGTTCGCATCGGATTCAACGAGAAGGCGGTGGTCTTGCCGCTGGCGCAGATCTTGCCGATTCGGCAGGTTAAGCCGAGTGACCTCGGGTTCGGGAAGTACCGAGCCGTCATGGCCTCGATTCGGGAAATCGGCCTGGTCGAGCCGATGGTCGTTCATCCCCAACGCGGCGGGTATCTTCTCCTCGACGGTCATCTCCGGCTGAAGGCGCTGCTGGAGATCGGTGAGACCGAGGCCTTGTGCCTGATCGCCACGGAAGACGATGCGTTCACATACAACGCGCGGGTGAACCGCATCGCGCTGATCCAGGAGCACAAGATGATCATGAAGGCGCTGGAGGGTGGGGCGTCCGAGGCAGCTATCGCGAAGGCGCTCGACGTCGATGTCGCACAGATTGTCCGCGGGAAGAACCTCCTTGAGGGCATCCACGCCGAAGCCGTGCACATCCTCAAGGACAAGCCGGTTTCGGAGCGGGCGCTCCGCGTCCTCAAGCAAGTGAAGGCGCTTCGACAGATCGAAATGGCCCAGCTGATGGTGAGCGGGAGCAACTACTCGTTCGCATATGCCCGTGCGTTGCTCGTCGGCACACCGGCGGACCAGCTGTTGAATCCGGAGCGGGATAAGAAGATCCCCGGCAAGACAACCGAGGACGTCGCCCGGATGGAGAAGGAGATGGAGGCGCTCGAACGAGAGTTCAAAGTCATCCAGGACGACTACGGCGCGAACACCCTGCACCTCGGCGCCGTGCAGCGGTACATCAAGCGCCTGCTCGAAAACCCCAAGGTACGGAAGTTTCTCCAGCAGCGTTACGTCGAGCTGCTGGAGGAGTTTCAGGAACTGGCAGCTCTCGAGACGCTCTGAGGCTTCTCTTCAGAAGAACGCAGTATCTTGCTGTGAACTGGGGGAGGGTAGGGCTGCCAATGTCCTAGGTGGTGTGCTACTCTGGCGGCCACATGCGTCGTGAAGGCGAGTTTGTGACACAAGAAAGGCTCGCATTCACGCTGCTGCCCTGCCCAAAATTCCCGTGATCGTGCACGCCCCACAAAAAACAGTTACCTGTTTGTCTACAGCGGCTTCCGCTCTCGACTGTGCGCCGCGCTCTGAGTGGGGCCGTGGTGTGGGAAAAGCGTTCA
>DATGWU010000449.1:0-11204 GCA_035299345.1 Rhizobium sp. | reverse complement strand
ATCCACCCACACGCTCGTCGGCGGCGCCTTCATCGGCGAACGTCCCGATATCCTGCTGCTCGTCGAAGGCATCCGGGCCCATGCGACCGGCGAATGGCGGCCGCTGTGGTCGCGTTCCGAGGAGGCCGGTGGCGGCATGATGCTCGGCTCGGTCGGCGCCTTCCTCGTGCTCGAAAGCCGGGAACATGCCGAGGCTCGCGGCGCCCATGTCTACGCCGTTCTCGACGCCGTCGAGGGTGATCGCGGCAACCGCGACGGCGACCGGTTCGAAACCCGCATCGAACGCTTGCTCTCCGGCTTGGGCGATGCAGCCTCCGACACGGTCGTCTTTTCCGGTTCGAGTGGCCTGCATGATCTGGCACGCCGCGAAAAGGCTGTGCTCGACCGTCGCTTCCCTGCATCGGCGCTGCGCGGCTACGGCGGCAGCACGGGCCACGGTATGGAAGCGCAGTTCCCGCTCGGGCTTGCGCTTGCTGCCCTTGCTCTCGACAGCCACGTCAAGGTGCCGCCCTTCGATCCGGCCCATGAAGCGGCGATGGCCGCGCCCGCCCGCCATGCCGTCGTGACGACGGTGGGCTATGTCCACGGCGAGGGCGTCGCCCTCGTTTCGGCCGACGCGTGAGAAGGAACGGATCCATGACCGACAACCGCTTCAAGGATCATCTCGGGCGCCCCATCGTCGTCGTGACAGGCATGGGCGTGATCACTTCGCTCGGCCAAGGGGTCGAGGACAACTGGAATGCGCTGACCGCCGGCAAGTCCGGCATCCATGCGATCAAACGCTTCTCGACCGAAGGCATGCCGACACGCATCGGCGGTACCGTCGATTTCATCGAGGTACCGGCAGCCAACGCCGTCGAGCGTTCCTATGCGTTCGCTCGGGAAACCACCATCGAGGCGCTCGGCCAGGCCGGCCTCTCGGGCGATTTCAACGGCCCGCTCTTCCTCGCCGCGCCGCCCGTCGAACCGGAATGGTCCGATCGCTTCGTGCTCGCCGAGCGTGCTCCGCCGCCGGATCACGACGGCGACGTCTACGAGCGCTTCCTCGCTGCCATGCGCGCCAAGCCCGATCCGGTCTTCCTCGAAGCGGTGCAGTTCGGCTCGATCTCGGAACGGCTCGCCGACCGCTTCGGCACGCGTGGTCTGCCGGTCACGCTCTCGACCGCCTGCGCCTCGGGCGCCACGGCGATCCAGCTCGGCGTCGAGGCGATCCGGCAGGGCCGCACGGAGCGCGCGCTGACGGTCGCGACCGACGGTTCCATCAGCGTCGAGGCGGTGATCCGCTTCTCTCTGCTGTCGGCGCTCTCCACGCAGAACGATGCGCCGGAAAGGGCGTCCAAGCCCTTCAGCAAGGATCGCGACGGTTTTGTGATTGCCGAGGGCGCGGCAACGCTCGTCCTCGAATCGATGGAATCGGCCGTCGCCCGCGGCGCAAAGATCCTCGGCGTGATGAAGGGATGCGGCGAGAAGGCTGATCATTTCCATCGCACGCGGTCCTCCCCGGACGGCGGCCCGGCGATCGCGACGATGCGCGCGGCGCTCGCCGACGCAGGGATCGGCGAGGGGGACATCGACTACGTCAACGCCCACGGCACCTCGACGCCGGAAAACGACAAGATGGAATACGGCGCGATGCTCGCCGTCTTCGGCGACCGGCTGAAGCAGATTCCGGTGTCGTCGAACAAGTCGATGATCGGTCATACGCTGACGGCGGCCGGCGCAGTAGAGGCGGTCTTTTCCTTCCAGACCATGCTGACGGGCACGATTCCGCCGACCATCAACTACGTCAATCCCGATCCGACGATGGAGCTCGACGTGGTTCCCAACGTCAAGCGCGCGGCCGACGTTTCCGCAGTGTTGTCGAATTCGTTCGGCTTCGGCGGCCAGAATGCCAGCCTTGTCATGACGCGTGAACCGGCTTAATCGGAACGCCACGGAAAAGAGTGTATCGGAACGCCGAAGGGCGAAGGACGGGATTCATGCGCGCATTGCAGCTGGTCGATGACCGCAAGCTCGAAATTGTCGATCTGCCGGAACCGGAGGCGCCGGGTCCGGGCGAGGTGACGCTGCGGGTCAAGGCCGTCGCGCTCAACCACATCGACGTCTGGGGCTGGCGCGGCATGGCCTTTGCCAAGCGCAAGATGCCGTTGACGATCGGTGCGGAGGCTTCGGGCGTCGTCGAGGCGATCGGCCCCGGCGTCGGCAACATCCTGCCCGGGCAGCTCGCCGCAGTTTACGGCGCGCGCACCTGCGGGCTCTGCAAGCCCTGCCGCGAGGGTCGCGACAATCTCTGCGAACACGTCGGCGGCGTGCACGGCTTCCATCTCGACGGCTTCGCCCAGGAGAAGATCAACCTGCCGGCCCGTCTCCTCGTTCCGGCACCGCCCGGCGTCGATGCGGTCGGCGCCGCACTTGCCCCGGTGACCTTCGGCACCGTCGAGCACATGCTGTTTGACAACGCGAAACTCGAACCGGGTGAAACCATTCTCGTCCATGCCGGCGGCTCGGGTATCGGCTCGGCAGCGATCCAGCTTGCCAAGAAGATCGGCTGCACGGTCATCACCACGGTCGGTTCGGACGACAAGATTGAGCCGGCAAAGGCGCTCGGCGCCGACCACGTCATCAACTACCGCACCGACCGTTTCGAAGGCGTGGTGCGGAAGCTGACCAGGAAGAAGGGCGTCGACGTCGTCTTCGAACATGTCGGCAAGGACACCTGGGCCGGTTCCATGCTGTGCCTGAAGCGCGGTGGACGGCTCGTCACCTGCGGCTCGACCTCGGGTGTCTCGACCGACATGAACCTGATGATGCTCTTCCAGCAGCAGCTGAAGCTTCTCGGCTCCTTCGGCTGCCGGATGGAGAACATGGCGAACGCTATGCAGAAGATGGCCCGCGGCATCGTGCATCCGGTGATAGACACCGAGGTGCACCTGGAGGACATCGACATGGCGTTGAGCCGCATGGAGACCCGTCAGGTGTTCGGCAAGATCATCCTCAGGATGGACTGACGCATTGAAGCTCTTCGTCACCCGCATCGTCCTTGCCTTGCGCCATTTCCAGCAGTGGCTGGTGGCGCAGCTCGCCTTCGGGTTCCTGACGGTGCTCAAGATTCTTCCGGCCGATCCGGCGATCAACTTCGCCGACTGGCTGATGCGCAAGGTGGGTCCGCGGACGCGGCGTCACGGGCTTATGCTCACCAACCTGCGCAATGCTTTCCCCGACAAGTCTGAAGCCGAGCGGGAAGAGATCGCCGTCGCGAGCTGGGGCCATATGGGTCGTCTCGCCGCCGAATATGTCTTCCTCGACCAGCTCTTCGATTTCGATCCGGAAAAGCAGGGCGAGGGGAGAATCGAGGTGAGCGGCATTCCGCTCTTTCTCGAACTGCGTGACCATCCGCGCCCCTTCATCGTCTTCACCGCGCATACGGCGAATTTCGAGCTGCTGCCGGTCGCAGGTGCCGCCTTCGGTCTCTATGTGAGCGTGCTCTTCCGGCCGCCGAACAATCCCTATATCGCCGAGAAGGTCTTCGACTTCCGCAAGAAGCGGATGGGCAAGCTGGTGCCGTCCCACGCCGGCTCGTCCTTCGCGCTCGCCCGCCAGCTCGAAGCGGGCGGCGGGGTCGGTGTGCTGGTCGACCAGAAGTTCAAGAAGGGCGTCACCACGTCCTTCTTCGGCCGACCGGTGAAGACCAATCCGCTCCTCGCCAAGCTTGCACGACAGTTCGACTGTGACGTGTACCCGGCGCGCTGCGTTCGGCTTCCGGGCAACCGATTCCGTCTCGAAATCGAACCGAAGATCGAGCTCCCGCGCACAGCCACGGGTCAGCTGGACGTCACCGCGACGGCCCAGCTGCTCAATGACAAGGTCGAATCGTGGGTACGGGAATACCCCGAACAGTGGCTCTGGTATCATGATCGCTGGAATATCAAGCACAGCCTTGAGCTCGGGTGACAGGCCCCGCGTGTGCCGGCCGGTTTTCGCCGGAATGGAGTGCTCCTTACCTGTGCAGAGCGACATTTACCCCTAAACTTGATCTGTTGAGTCAGTCGGTTATTCATGTTACCCGACTCTTCATCGCATGACGGAAAATCTGTTCCGAATGCGACACTGTCGCGCGGTTCCACCCGCCGATGCAGGCCCCAGTGTGGAGTGCTCCCCGATGCCCGAAGCGACACGGAAAGACAATCTGGACGCCCTGTTCGAGGCCGTCGCCTTGAAGAGCACACAGCTTCGGCAGGCGGTGCGCGTCGGCGACGACCGCCTGGTCCGTCTGCTGGACAGGGAACTCGATCCCCTGATCTCGGCGGTGATGGACTATCGTGCCTCCTGCACCCACGAAATATACCAGCAATTGCGCTTCGTCAGTGGCCTTATCCATGAGGACGCGGACGATCGCTCCTGCGTGACGCGCCACGCGGGCACCCTTTCGGCGCTTCTCGACCGGTATTTCGGCGACGAGGAGGAACGGCAGGTGAGGGGATCAATCGGGCCGTCGCGAACGACGGCGCTCGACGGCGACGACGACCTTTTCAACGAATCGATTCTCAACACGCTTTCGGAGCAGGTCGCGGTCGTCACCACCGACTATCGCTATCTCTACGCCAACCCCGCCCACGCCTCGATCCTGAAGCGCCGGCAGATCGAAATCGTCGGCCGTCATGTGGCGGAGTTCATGCCCGGCAGCCATTTCGAGGATTTTACCCGCACGCGGCTCGACCGCTGCTTTGCCGGGGAGACGCTGAGCTTCAACTTCTCCTATCGGCCGTGGGGGCGCGACGGGTCGGCCTGCTGCACGATGACGCCGTTTTCAGGCAATGACGGCCGGGTGGTCGGGGCGGTGGTGCTCATTCGCCGAAAGCAGGATACCTGTCGCAAGATCGCTGCGTAGGCAGGAAAACGGAGGCGGCGCGGGACGTCGCCGTCCGCAGGCTCAGTGCTGGCCTTCCGGAGCCGCATCCGGCGGCAGTTGCGTCAACAGGCAATCGCGCTCGAAGGCGATGTGCCGGCGCACGCCTTCGAAGAAGCCGCGCAACATGTATCCCACCGCCTCCATGTTGACGAGATCGCCCGTGCCGAGCTTCAGCAGGGCATCCGTGAGCTCCTCGGCGAAGCATTCGTCCTCGCAGTGCTCGAACTTCAATCGCTCGATAGTTTCGCGAAGCTGCGGGCCTCGTTGCGATTCGATCCACGGAAACAGCACCGTCTCCTCGTATTCGTGGATGTTCTGGACGAGGGGGCCGAGCATCTTCGCGGCGTAGAGGCACTTCTGGCGGTCGACATTGGAGGGGAGGGAGTCGGCGACCTCCTCGAGCTCGTTGCAGAGAGCGAGTTGCTCGTCATGAGCCCGGCGCAGCCACGCAAGCGTCCGCTGATTGTCGTTGAGTGGTGCGGACGGAGCCGGCGATCCCGACGTTGTTTCGGATCCCGTTCCGCTGGTTTTTGCTTTCATTACCGTCATCTCCGGTACCTCGTCGGCGCAATCGAGTCGCAGACTTCCCTCGTTCCCCGCGCCCGCGAGGTCCAAGCGGGCCTTCTCGTGGCTGCCGAGCGGCCCTGCGGCATCATTTCGGGGTGGCTGCGACAATATTTACTTTTCCCTTAAGCGCCATTTTCCCGCATTGATTTAAATCAAGGTGCCTTGAGGCACTCGATGTCAATTCTGCACACAGCGCAGGAGGATTCTCCGCCCTATCAGGGGGTCGTCCTGCGGTTGATCAGCAAGCCGTTGGGGGTTCCAACAATGAAATACACACTAGAAACTATGGTGATGGCGGTCCTCGCCTTCGCCGCGCTGCTCGGGGTGGCTTTCGCCCAGGACAGCCTGTTCGCTGTCCACATGACGGTCGCCTTCATCGTGCTGCTCGGCGGTACGGTCGTCATGCTGCGCCAGATGAAGTTCGCACCCGCGAACGTAAAGTCGGCCGCGCAGGTAAAATCCGAATACTTCGACGAAGTCGTCAAATACGGCGTCATCGCGACCGTCTTTTGGGGAGTGGTCGGCTTTCTCGTCGGCGTGGTCGTCGCCTTGCAGCTCGCATTTCCGGACCTGAACATTGAACCCTGGTTCAATTTCGGCCGCATGCGTCCTCTGCATACGTCGGCGGTCATCTTCGCCTTCGGCGGCAACGCTCTGATCGCAAGCTCCTTTTATGTCGTCCAGCGCACCTCGCGCCAGCGTCTTTTCGGCGGCTCGCTCGGCTGGTTCGTCTTCTGGGGCTATCAGCTTTTCATCGTGATGGCCGCAACGGGCTACCTGCTCGGCATCACCGAAGGACGCGAATACGCGGAACCGGAATGGTACGTCGACCTCTGGCTCACCGTCGTCTGGGTCGCTTACCTGCTGGCCTTCCTCGGCACGATCATGACCCGCAAGGAATCGCACATCTACGTGGCGAACTGGTTCTACCTGTCGTTCATCGTGACGATCGCGATGCTGCACATCGTCAACAACCTGGCGGTGCCGGTCTCCTTCCTCGGCGTCAAGAGCTACTCGGCCTTCTCGGGCGTCCAGGATGCGCTGACCCAGTGGTGGTACGGCCATAACGCCGTCGGCTTCTTCCTGACCGCCGGCTTCCTCGGCATGATGTACTACTTCGTTCCGAAGCAGGCCGGTCGCCCGGTCTATTCGTATCGCCTGTCGATCATCCACTTCTGGGCTCTGATCTTCCTCTACATCTGGGCCGGCCCGCACCACCTGCACTACACGGCTTTGCCGGACTGGGCACAGACGCTCGGCATGGTGTTCTCGATCATGCTCTGGATGCCCTCGTGGGGCGGCATGATCAACGGTCTGATGACGCTCTCGGGCGCATGGGACAAGATCCGCACCGATCCGATCATCCGCATGATGGTGATCGCCATCGCCTTCTATGGCATGTCGACCTTCGAAGGCCCGATGATGTCGATCAAGGCGGTCAACTCGCTCAGCCACTACACCGACTGGACCATCGGTCACGTGCACTCGGGTGCCCTCGGCTGGGTCGGCATGATCTCCTTCGGCATGGTCTACTACCTGACGCCGAAGCTGTGGAACCGCAACCGCCTCTACTCGCTGCGGCTCGTCAACTGGCACTTCTGGCTCGCCACGCTCGGCATCGTTCTCTACGCCGCCGTCATGTGGGTTGCCGGTATCCAGCAGGGCCTGATGTGGCGTGAATATGACGCACAGGGCTTCCTGGTCTACTCGTTCGCCGAGTCGGTCGCCGCCATGTTCCCCTACTACGTACTGCGCGCCGTCGGCGGTGCGATGTACCTCCTCGGCGGTATCATCATGGCCTACAACGTCGTGATGACCATCCTCGGCTACGAACGGCAGGAAGCACCGATCCCCGGTTCGGTCGTCCCCGCCGCTGTCCAGCCGGCTGAATAAGAAGGAAGGCTCTCATGTCTATTCTTGATAAACACCAAGTCCTCGAGAAGAACGCGAGCCTTCTCCTCGTCGCATCGCTGCTGGTCGTGACCGTCGGGGGCATCGTCGAGATCGTTCCGCTCTTCTACCTCGAGAACACCATCGAGAAGGTAGAGGGAATGCGGCCGTACTCGCCGCTCGAACTCGCCGGCCGCAACATCTACATCCGCGAAGGCTGCTATGTCTGCCATAGCCAGATGATCCGTCCGTTCCGCGACGAAGTGGAACGCTACGGTCACTATTCGCTGGCCGCGGAGTCGATGTACGACCATCCGTTCCAGTGGGGATCGAAGCGCACCGGGCCCGACCTGGCGCGCGTCGGCGACCGCTATTCGAACGAATGGCACGTCCAGCACCTGACCGAGCCCCGGGACGTCGTTCCGGAATCGGTGATGCCGAGCTACTCGTTCTTGAAGACGACGCCGCTCAAGGTCGCGAACGTCTCCGCGAACCTCGGGACCAGCAAGATCGTGGGCGTCCCCTATACGGACGACATGATCGCGAATGCGGATGCGGATCTCGCCGCTCAGGCCGATCCGAATGCAGACACCTCGGGATTGCTGGCGCGCTATCCCAAGGCCAAGGTGGGTGATTTCGACGGCGATCCGGCCAAGCTGACGGAGATGGATGCACTCGTTGCCTATCTCCAGATGCTCGGCACGCTGGTGGACTTCACCACCTATGACGACGCGACCGGATATCGTTGAGGAGGGGCACATGGAAACCTACACGGCCATGCGCCACTTCGCCGACAGCTGGGGCCTGCTTGGCATGACCCTGTTCTTCGTCGGTGTGATCCTCTTCACCTACCGGCCCGGCGGCAAGAAACTTGCCGACGAGATCGCGCGCATCCCTCTCAAGGAGGACTAAGAGATGTCTGAGAAACATATTGATGAAATCAGTGGCGTCGAAACCACTGGCCATGAGTGGGACGGCATTCGTGAGCTCAACAACCCGCTGCCGCGCTGGTGGGTCTGGTTCTTCTACGCGACCATCGTATGGGCGATCGGCTACACCATCGCCTATCCGGCCTGGCCGCTCCTGAAGGACAACACCAAGGGCATGCTGAACTACACCAACCGTGCAGCGCTGACCGGGGAAATGACGGCGGCGAAGGCGGCACAGGCGGTCTATCTCGACAAGATCGCCGCCTTGCCGATCGACCAGATCGTCGCCGACAAGGAACTGGCGCAGTTCGCCATGGCCGGCGGTGCGGCGGCCTTCAAGGTCAACTGCGCGCCGTGTCACGGCTCGGGTGCCGCCGGCTCGCCCGGCTACCCGAACCTCAACGACAATGACTGGCTGTGGGGTGGCGATCTGCAGACGATCCAGACGACACTCACCCACGGCATCCGCTATGATGCCGACGCCGATACCCGCGTGTCGCAGATGCCGGCCTTCGCCGACATTCTGCAGCCGGAACAGATCCAGCAGGTTGCCGCCTATGTCTGGAGCCTGACCAACACGCCGGCGGATCCGGCGCTCGTCGAACCGGGCAAGCAGGTGTTTACCGACAACTGCGCTGCCTGCCACGGCCCCGATGCCAAGGGCCTGCGGGAGTTCGGCGCGCCGAACCTGACCGACGCCATCTGGCTGCGCGCGCAGGGCGAGCAGGGCATCGCCCTGCAGGTCGCCCAGCCGAAGCACGGCGTGATGCCGGCCTGGGGCGCCCGCCTCGGCGACACCACCGTCAAGGAACTTGCCGTCTACGTCCATTCGCTGGGCGGCGGCGAGTAAGCAGTGCCTGCCGGCGGCCGGAAACGGCCGCCGGACCACGTGAATGCAATCAGGTCCCCCTTTCAGACCACGCCCTGTGCGTGGTCATTTTTTTGAAGGGTGTCCTGCGCCGCCGCCCAAGTCCGTGCGTTCTCTGGGCGCCGGCGTTCGCCGCGCGTGACCTTATGCCGCTGGCGACCGCGTTCACCCTTCGTTGCGGCGCTTCGCCGCTCCTTGATATAAGTCAAGGCGGCTATCCTGGCGAAGTGGGAAAAGGTTGGCCTGAATATGAGGTCCCGAGTCATGAATCTTCACGTCGACAAGAACAATCCGGCGGGCTCCGACGAGGTCGAGCGCCTCGAGGCGGAACCGGTCATGTCCGCCAAGCAGCGGCAACCGCTCTACAAGGCCCGCAAGAAAATCTTCCCGAAGCGGGCCGAGGGGCGATTCCGGCAGTTCAAGTGGCTGGTCATGCTCGTGACGCTCGGCATCTACTACCTGACGCCGTGGCTCAGATGGGACCGGGGCGAGTTCGCGCCCGACCAGGCAGTACTCATCGATCTCGCTCACCGCCGCTTCTACTTCTTCTTCATCGAGATCTGGCCGCAGGAGTTCTTCTTCGTCGCGGGGCTTCTGGTCATGGCGGGCTTCGGCCTGTTCCTGCTCACCTCCGCGGTCGGTCGCGCCTGGTGCGGCTATACCTGTCCGCAGACGGTCTGGGTGGATCTTTTCCTCGTCGTCGAGCGGGCGATCGAAGGTGATCGCAACGCGCGCATGAAGCTGGAAACGGCGCCCTGGACCTTCGACAAGATCTGGAAGCGGGTGACCAAGCACGCGATCTGGCTGGCGATCGCGGTCGCGACCGGCGGCGCCTGGATCTTCTACTTCGCTGATGCACCGATGCTCGCGATGGATTTCATCGAAGGGCAGGCGGCTCCCGTCGCCTACATGACCGTCGCCGTGCTCACCGCCACCACCTATCTCTTCGGCGGCCTGATGCGCGAGCAGGTCTGTGTCTACATGTGTCCCTGGCCGCGAATTCAGGCAGCGATGCTCGACGAGAGCTCGCTGGTCGTCACCTACAATGACTGGCGTGGCGAACCGCGCACCCGTGGCACCAAGAAGGCCGCCGCCGAGGGCAAGGTCGCCGGCGACTGCGTCGATTGCAACGCCTGTGTCGCCGTCTGTCCCATGGGCATCGACATTCGTGACGGGCAGCAGCTCGAGTGCATCACCTGCGCACTGTGCATCGACGCCTGCGACGCGGTGATGGACAAGGTCGGCAGGCCGCGGGGGCTGATCGCCTACGCGACGCTCGAGGAATACCAGTCCAACATGGCGCTTGCGACCGACAACGGCACCACCGAGATCCAGCCGAACCTTGTACGCAACGCTGACGGCAGCTTCAGCGACAAGGTCCGCCACTTCAACTGGCGCATCATCTTCCGTCCACGGACGCTGCTCTACATGGGTGTCTGGACGGCCGTTGGTATCGGGCTTCTCGTTGCGCTGCTCGGCCGTGACCGGCTGGAGCTCAACGTGCTGCACGATCGCAATCCGCAATACGTGCTGGAATCCGACGGATCGATCCGCAACGGCTACACCGTTCGCCTCTTGAACATGGTGCCGAAGCCGCGCAACATGGAAGTGACGCTGGACGGCCTGCCGGGAGCGACCATGCGGGTGAACGGCATGTCGGAAGTGGATGTCCGCTCGTTCGTCGTCAACGTCGAGCCCGACGAGGCGACGACACTGAAGGTCTTCGTCACCGTTCCGGCCCACGAGATCGAATCGAAGGTCGAGGACTTCCGGTTCAACGTCAGGGACGTCGATAGCAAGGAAGCCGACAGCTACAAGGCGGTGTTCAACGCACCCGGAGAGAAGCACAAATGAGCGCGCGGAGCGAAAAGGCCGGGTTCGTCTTCACCGGCAGGCATATGGTGGGCGTTTTGGTGCTGTTCTTCGGAACGATCATCTCCGTCAACCTCGTGATGGCCTATTACGCCTCATCGACGTGGAGTGGCCTGGTGGTTCAAAACACCTATGTCGCAAGCCAGCAGTTCAACGCCAAGGCGTCGGC
>DATGWU010000448.1:0-7042 GCA_035299345.1 Rhizobium sp. | reverse complement strand
CTTTCCAGGCCGGCTCACGGCAATCACGTTGACGCCGTAGCTGTGAAAGATCGACAGCTCGCGTGCGGTCATGCCGACCAGGAAGGAATCGTGGGCAATAACCGCCTCGATCGCGCCGATTTCGCTGTTCTTCTCGCCGTCGTGGACGAGCGGCCTTCCGGAAAGCGCCAGTGACGCCTGGGAGACGACCCGGTCGAGCGCCTCGGATGGGCCTTCGAGGAGAAGAATGTCGTTTTCCCGGATCTGCACGTCGGGAAAGGGGGAGATGCGGACATGGCCGCGCAGGATGCCGGTCGCGATCACTTCGCCTCCGGAGAGCGTCAGCAGGTCGCTCAGCTTCTTGCCCCCGACGGACGATTGTTTCGTGACCCTGGCCTCGGTCGCGTAGCTCGAGTTCTCCAGCGTCTCCTGCAGGGACGAAGCCTGGTTCTCCCTCTCCGGCACCAGCCGGTAGAAGAAGATCAGAAAGAGGACGCCGGTGAGGGCGAGCACCGCCCCGACCGGTGTGAAATCGAACATGCTGAAGCTCTCGCCGGTGATCTCGTGGCGAAGCTGCGAGACCACGATGTTCGGCGAGGTGCCGATCTGGGTCATCAGGCCGCCGAGCAGGGCGGCAAACGCCATCGGCATCAGGAATATCGACGGAGAGGAGCCGGAGCGACGGGAGAACTGAAAGGCGACCGGCATCATGATCGCCAGCGCGCCGATATTCTTGATGAAGGCCGAGAGCACGGCCACGGTCAGGAGCAGCAGGACCATCTGCGCGCGGACGGACTCGAGCTTCGGGAAGAAGCGCTTGATCGCCGCATCGACGATGCCCGAGCGGGCGACGCCGGCGCTGACGACGAGGGCGCTGCCGACGATGACCACGATGTCGTTGGAAAAGCCGGAGAAGGCCTTGTCGGCCGGTACGAGCCCGAGAGCGACGGCGACGATGAGCGTGGTGCAGGCCACCACATCATAGCGGAAGCGATCCCAGATGAAGAAACCCATCATGGTGCCGATTACCGCGAAAGCCAGAATCTGCTCGGTTGACATGAGACTCCGCTGCCGTTTGACCACGAGTATTCCGGATCAGGCGGTACCGATCAATCCCTCCAATGCAGGGTGCTCTGCTTTGTTCCGAACGAAGACGCATGAGCCTTGAAATGCGATCGGCCCGCGCGGGGTTACCGCGCGGGCCGATCGATCCGGGTGTTCGCCCGTCAGTGCAGCGTCTTCTTTCCGGCCTCGGCGCGGCGTTTGCGGCGCGCCAGCATGTTGAGGCCCTCGACCAGCGCCGAGAAGGCCATTGCGGCGTAGACGTAGCCCTTCGGAACATGGAAGCCCATGCCGTCGGCGATCAGCGTCATGCCGATCATCAGCAGGAAGCCGAGCGCCAGCATGACGATGGTCGGGTTCTTCTCGATGAAGTTCGCCAGCGGGTTCGAGGCGAGCAGCATGACCGTGACGGCCACGATGACGGCGATGATCATGACCGGCAGGTGATCGGTCATGCCGACGGCGGTGATGATGCTGTCGACGGAGAAGACGAGGTCGAGCAGGAGGATCTGGCCGATGGCGGCAGCGAGCGTGCCGGTCGCGGACGAGGCGATGAAGTCCTCTTCGTGGTCCACCGGATCGACGCTGTGGTGGATTTCCTTCGTAGCCTTCCAGACGAGGAACAGGCCGCCGCCGATCAGGATCAGGTCCTTCCACGAGAAGCCGTGGCCGAAGAGTTCGAAGAGGGGGGTCGTGAGCTGGACGATCCAGGCGATGGTGCCGAGCAGGACGAGGCGCATGACGAGCGCCAGGCCGATGCCGATGCGACGTGCCGGCACACGCTGGGCAGCGGGCAGCTTGTTGGTGAGGATCGAGATGAACACCAGGTTGTCGATCCCGAGGACGACCTCCATGACGATCAGCGTGATCAGTGCGACCCAGGCGGCGGGGTCCTGGACGAGAAGAGCGAGATCCTGCATGAACTTCTTCCGGTTGGTGGTTCGTTGAAGCACAAATGGCCCAAGTACCGCCAAACGACAAGGCCCGGATCTACGCCTGTTCCGGAAAATTACGCTGATTTCGTCGGTTAGCCGTCTGCCCGGGCCTCGGTGCCGTAGGCAGCCATGAAGACCTTGAGGCCGCTGTCCACGACATACTCGATCTCGGTCTCTTCCGGCGGAGCGGTCATCTCGCCGAACAGGCGCTGGCGGAAGAACTGGCCGGTCGCAAGTTCGATGTACTGGCGGGCGGCAAGATCGGTATCCTCCACCTTCAGCGCTCCGGCCTCCACCTGCTGCTCGATGAAGGTGCGCAGAACGGTGCGGGCGTTGGCGGGGGCGGAGGCGAAGAAACGCTTGCAGAGACCCGGCATGCGGTCGACGACCCCAAGCAGGATGCGCATTGCAGGGATCATGTCCGACTTGATGATATGCCGGGCGAAGGCGATGCCGAAACGGTGCAGCCCGTCGCGGACATCGCTGCTTTCTGCCAGGATGTCGCGCAGGAATTCTGTGAAGCGGCCTTTTTCTCTCTCGATCAAGGCGCCGAACAGTTCTTCCTTGCTGTCGAAATAGACGTAGATCGTTCCCTTCGAGACGCCGGCTTCCCGCGTCACGTCGTTCATGCTCGCCGCGTCGAAACCCATCCTCATGAAGACGGAGCGGGCGCCGTCGAGGATCTGCTCGCGCTTCACCGGATCTTCGCCGGCGGCGAAGCGCCCTGCGGAACAAAGGCTGGTCTCCGGGATCGGGTTCGGCGTTTCGGACATCTTCTTGCTCACGCGTCTCTTTCGGGTACTCAAAAAATTAACGAAATCGAACTCGACGGTTCGATCTCTCTTGATATGTGGGATGAAACGCTCTAAGTCAACCGAACCGAACGGTTCAGTTCAATATATATGCACTTTTGTATGCCTGACCCGAAACGAAACCTGCCAGCTCAAAAAATGGAAACGACAATGTCCGGCTCTCAGAGAAGCAATGCAATCCGCTCGGTCGACACCGGGCGCGATCCGGTGGTCGTCGAGACGACGGCCCCGGAGACCGTCGAAGGCCGTCAGGACGAGACTTCCGCTCCCGCACAGTTGCAGGAGCCGATGAAGGCGAAGAAGCGGCGCAGCCCGGTTTTGCCGGTCGTGGCGTTTGCGCTTCTCGCCGGTGCGGCCTGGTACGGCTACAATTGGTGGACCCACGGCCGCTTCATGGTGTCTACCGATGACGCCTATATCGGAGGCGACATTGCCATCATCTCGCCGAAGGTCGGCGGCTATGTCGAGAAGGTCAACGTCACCAACAACCAGATCGTCAAGGCGGGCGATCCGCTCGTGACCCTCGACAACGGCGATTACCGGATTGCGACGGAGCAGGCCGAGGCGCAGGTGAAGACCCAACACCTCACGCTCGACCGCGTCGACGCGCAGATCAAGGGCGCCGAGGCGAGCCTGCTGCAGGCGAAGGCCCAGAAGCAGGCAGCCGTCGCCAGCCTCGACCTTGCGCAGCTGTCCTTCAAGCGGGCGAGTGGCCTGCAGGCGCAGAAGGTCGTCTCGACCGCCGACCTCGACAGCGCGAAGACGCAGCTCGAACAGGCGCAGGCCAATGTGAGCGCCGCGGACGCGAACATCGCCGCGGCCGAAGCGCAGATCGCCGTCCTCAAGGCGCAGCGTGCCGAAGCGGAGGCGGGCATCCGTTCCGCCGAACTGGCGCTCGAAAAGGCGAGGCGCGACCTGGGGTTCACCGTCCTCAAGGCGCCCTATGACGGCGTGGTCGGCAATCTCGCCGTCCAGACGGGGGACCTCGTCTCCGCCGGCAAGCGGCTCGCCGCACTGGTTCCGGTGAGCGATCTCTTCATCGACGCGAACTTCAAGGAGACGCAGATCGCCCATCTCGCGCCCGGATCGAAGGTCAACATCCATGTCGACGCCTTCGACGAGGAGCCGCTCGTCGGGACCGTCACTTCGATCGCGCCGGCATCGGGTTCCGTCTTCTCGATGCTGCCGGCCGAGAACGCGACCGGCAACTTCACCAAGGTCGTCCAGCGCGTGCCGGTGCGCATCTCCCTGCCCAAGGAGGCTCTCGACAGCGGCAAGCTCCGGGCGGGCCTGAGCGTCGTCGTGGACGTCGACACACGCACCGCGCCGGCCGGCCACGCGCTCGCGGCCAAGTGACGGATGTCGAGGTGAGAGCATGGCAACGGCGGCGACAATGAATGCGGGCGGGGCAGTGCCCGCCGCGGACCAGCCGATGGACCCGAAGCGTGTCATCGCGTTCTTCGCGATGGTGTTCGGGATGTTCATGTCGATCCTGGACATCCAGATCGTTTCCGCGTCACTCACCGAAATCCAGGCCGGTCTCGGCGCCGGTGCCGACGAAATCGCCTGGGTGCAGACCTCCTACCTGATCGCCGAAGTCATCATGATCCCGCTTTCGGGCGTGCTGGCGCGCATCCTTTCGACGCGTGTTCTGTTCGCGCTGTCGGCTGCCGGCTTCACGATGGCCAGCGCGCTCGCCGCGACCGCCACCAATATCGAACAGATGATCGTCTACCGGGCGATCCAGGGCTTCATCGGCGGCGGCATGATCCCGTCGGTGTTCGCCGCGGCCTTCACGATCTTCCCGCCCTCCAAGCGTAACATCGTTTCGCCCATCATCGGCCTCGTCGCCACGCTCGCGCCGACGATCGGCCCGACCATCGGCGGCTATATCAGCCATGCCATGTCGTGGCACTGGTTGTTCCTCATCAACGTCATTCCGGGCATCCTGGTCACTGCGGTGACCTGGAGCCTCATCGACTTCGACGAGCCCGAACTCAGCCTGTTCAAGAAGTTCGACTGGTGGGGGCTCGCCTCGATGGCGGTCTTCCTCGGTACGCTCGAATACGTGCTCGAAGAGGGCAACAACAAGGACTGGTTCAACGACGAGCATATCGTTCTCGGCACGATTGCGATGCTGGTCGGGGCGGCGGTATTCTTCTACCGGGTGTTCAGGGTGGAGTTCCCTGTCGTCGATCTCAGGGCCTTCGCCAACCGAAACTTCGCCTTCGGCTCGCTCTTCTCCTTCGTCATGGGCGTCGGGCTTTACGGCCTCACCTATCTCTATCCGCTCTATCTCGGGCGTATCCGCGGCTACGATTCACTGATGATCGGCGAGACGATGTTCGTCTCCGGTGCAGCGATGTTTCTGACCGCGCCCGTGGCCGGAGCGCTGTCGAGCCGGCTCGATCCGCGTGTGATGATGATGATCGGCTTCGGCGGCTTTTCCGCCGGCACGCTGCTCATGACCGGGATGACCGCGGACTGGGATTTCTACGAGCTTCTTCTGCCGCAGATCCTGCGTGGCTGCTCGCTGATGCTCTGCATGGTGCCGATCAACAACATCGCGCTCGGCACGCTTCCGCCGGAGCGGATCAAGAATGCCTCGGGTCTCTTCAACCTGACGCGCAATCTCGGCGGCGCGGTGGGCCTGGCGATCATCAACACCATGCTGACCCAGCGTTCGGACGAGCACTATGCCCGCCTTTCCGAGCACATCACCTGGAGCAATCCGGCGGCACTGAACTGGCTGAACAGCGTCGGCGGCAATTACGACAGCTATGGCCTCGACGGGGCGTCGGCGGCGGTGAAGAAGCTCGCGGGCGTCGTGACCCAGCAGTCGTGGCTCCTCTCCTTCATCGACGTGTTCATGGGGCTCACGCTCCTGTTCTTCTCGCTGATTTTCCTGACCCTGCTGATCAAGCGGCCGGCCGCCGCGGCGCCCGCCGGCAGCGGCCACTGATCCTCCTACCTCCAAGATTCACCGCAGCGCCTGGACCGTCGTCTCATAACGACGGTCCTTCTTTTTTGCGGCACACATTTTGAAGATTATGAGGTACGTATCTCAGAATATGATTTACGTACCTCAAGAACTCCGGTACAGAGTCGCGCCGGAGGAAACATGAAGCCGACCGTCCACGACATCGCCGTCCATGCGGGCGTAAGCCTCGCGACCGTCGACCGGGTGCTGAACAACCGGCCCGGCGTGCGGCAGGAGACGCGCGCGAAGGTCGATGCCGCCGTTGCGGCACTGGGTTTCGTCCGCGACATGGCCGCGGCCAATCTCGCGAAGGGCCGCGTCTATCCGCTGACCTTCATCCTCCCTTCCAACGACAACTCCTTCATGCGGGGGCTCGCGGCGGCCGTCGGCGACGCGGTCACCCGGGCGGCGGTCGAACGGCTGGCGATCCGCATCATCGAGGTTCCCGCCTTCGATCCGCCGGCCCTGGTCGCCGCCTTGAAGGAGGCGGGCCGGGAGAAGCCCGCCGGCATCGCGCTGGTCGCGGTCGATGCGCCGGAAGTGCGCGCCGCCGTCGACGAACTCACCGAGGAGGGTATCCCAGTCGTGACGCTGGTCTCCGACCTGCCGGGTTCGAGGCGACAGCACTATGCCGGGATCGACAACATCGCGGCCGGTCGCACGGCGGCGAGCCTCATGGGGCGGTTTCTCGGACAAGACGCGGGCACCGTCGCGGTTCTCGCCGGTTCGCTGATGGTGCGCGACCATCGGGAGCGCTTCGAGGGTTTCCGCGCCGTCATGGAGGCGGAATTCGGTCATCTGCGTCTGCTGCCCGTTCTCGAAGGTCGAGACGATCCCGCGACCGCTGAACGGGTGCTGCGTGAGGCGCTTGCCGCTCACGCCGACATCGCCGGCATCTACAGTCTCGGCGCCGGCAATCGCGGTCTCGTGCGCCTCCTGAAGGCCGTGCGCCGCGATCGCCGGCCGGCGGTGATCGCCCACGAGCTTACCGAAACGACGCGGGCCGCGCTGACGGAAGGCCTGATCGACGCGGTACTCAACCAGGATGCAGGTCATGAAGTCAGAAGTGCGATCCGCGTTTTGAAGGCGAGGGCGGACGGGCAATCGGTCGTCGAGGCGCAGGAGCGCATCCGGCTCGACATATTTCTGCGGGACAATCTGCCGTAACGGCCAAGGAATGGAGTGACACATGTATCTCGGCCTCGATTTGGGAACCTCGGGCGTCAAGGCGATGCTGATCGACGGCGACCAGCGTGTCGTCGGCTCGGCGAACG
>DATGWU010000447.1:0-1980 GCA_035299345.1 Rhizobium sp. | reverse complement strand
GCGACAGGTGACCGCGAGGTTGCCGTCCTATTGGCACGGTTGGTCGCCCGACGGGCGGCATCTCGCCTATTGTGGAATCCGCGACGATGAATTCGGCATCTATACGATCTCCATCGACGGCGGTGAGGAGCGGGAGCTGATCCGCGGCGGCGGGCACAATGACGGCCCCGACTATTCGCCGGACGGGCAGTGGATCTACTTCAACTCCGATCGCGGCGGGCTGATGCAGATCTGGAAGATCCGGCCCGACGGCACCGGACTCACCCAGGTGACTGACGACCGCTTCGCCAACTGGTTTCCGCATCCCTCACCGAAAGGCGATGCGCTCGTCTTCCTCTCCTATGGCGCGGATGTCGAAGGCCATCCGCGCGACAAGCACGTTTCGATCCGGCGGATGGACATTGCGACCGGAAAGACGGAAACGCTCATCGAGCTCTTCGGCGGACAAGGTTCCTTGAACGTGCCGAGCTGGTCTCCCGACGGCAATGCCTTCGCCTATGTCCGCTATTTCCCCGTTGAGTGAAACAGGATCGCTTGCAGCGGGACTTGCCACCGGCGGCGAACTGTGAACAATCGGCCGCGTCAGGTGCCCGCCGGCAAGGCGGGAGAATCGGGAATCCGGTGCCAATCCGGAACGTGCCCAACGCTGTGTGGCGGATGCCTGTCGCAACGAACCGGTCTTCCGGTTCGCGTCACTGGCCTTCTGGCCGGGAAGGCGGCGACGGGCAGTCGAAGCCGAGTCAGAAGACCGGCCTGGCAAGATAGACTTGGCCCGCGCGGACGGCGGGCGGTCCTTTGCATTGTTGGGGATTTGACGATGCCGGACGAACCGATGGACCACATGGTCCGGGCCGGTGCGTTTTCCACAGAGGAACGCGCCGCCATCTACAGAGCCATAGAAACCCGCCGCGACGTGCGTGACCAGTTCCTGCCGGACCCGCTGCCGGACGACCTCGTCTGGCGGCTGCTTTCCGCCGCCCATCACGCGCCGTCGGTCGGCTTCATGCAGCCGTGGAACTTCATTCTCGTGCGCGATCCCGAGCGGCGAGAGGAAATCTGGCGCGCCTTCAGCCGCGCCAATGACGAGGCCGCCGGAATGTTCTCGGGCAAGAAGCGTGAGGACTATCGTGCGCTGAAACTCGAGGGTATCCGCAAGGCGCCCCTCGGCATCTGCGTGACATGCGATCCGACGCGCGGCGGTCCGGTCGTGCTTGGCCGCACGCACAATTTCAGCATGGACCGCTATTCGACGGTGTGCGCGATCCAGAACCTCTGGCTTGCTGCGCGTGCCGAAGGCGTCGGCGTCGGCTGGGTCAGCATTTTCCACGAGGACGAGCTCAAGCGGATTCTCTCGATCCCGGAGCATGTCGAGGTGATCGGCTGGTTCTGCCTCGGCTACGTCGACACGCTTTACGGAGAACCGGAACTGGCGGTGAAGGGCTGGCGGCAGCGCCTGCCGCTCGAGGATCTGGTCTTCTCCGAAACCTGGCAGGAGAGGTCAGCCGGCTGATATCCGGCGGATGGCCGCAGGTATCCGTGCCTACTGCTGAACGGGTTGCGGGCCGGAGAGCGCAGGGTGCCTGAGGTCGATGCCGCTCGTCTCGCTGGGGATGAAGACGGGGCCGACCTGGCGCACCTTCTTCTCCGCGGGGTCGTAGGGCCGCTCGACAGGCGCGGATGGCTCGGCTTGTTCGGGAATCGGCTTGCCGGCGGTCTTCAGGTCGATGACGGAAGAGCCGTAGTCGGGGACGTTGGCGCCGGCCGCCTGTTCCTTCATCTTGCGATAGAAGTCCGTGAGATTGCAGGTGCAGGAGGGTTGATCGCCCTTGCGCCGGCTCTGGTAGGAGAAGGCCGTCGGGGACTGTCGGTACGGCCTGCCGGTCGCAGTCGAGATCATCTCGCCGCTTTCCGGCTCGGTGACAGAGCGGAAATAGAGCTCGGTCTCGATGCCGGGGCACATCTGCCGGCAAAGCTCCGCGT
>DATGWU010000446.1:0-1869 GCA_035299345.1 Rhizobium sp. | reverse complement strand
GCCCTGCCGGCCCTGGCGGGCCTCTGGGCACAGAGTTTGAAGCGTCCCTGCTCCGCTACATCGCGGCGAACCTGGGCGTCTCCTACGAACAGCTATCGCGCGACTACAGCAACTCGAACTACTCGTCCGTCCGCGCCGCGCTGACGGAGACCTGGCGCTACATGCAATCGCGCAAGCGTATGACGGCGGATCGCTTCGCCTCGTACATCTTCCGCCTCTGGCTGGAAGAAGCGATCATGAAGAACCAGATCGACTCCTTCCCGCTCTCCAAAGCCCCGATGCTTTACGAAGGCGGCGCGCTGAACCTGAAGTTCGAAGCGCTGACGCACTGCGATTGGATCGGCGCGAGCCGAGGCCAGATCGACGAATTGAAGGAAACGCAAGCTGCGGTCCTGCGCCTGAAATACAACCTCTCGACCGACGAGATGGAACTGGCGCGCCAAGGGCTCGACTTCCGTCAAGTCTACAAGCAGCGCGCCCGCGAAAAGAAGATGCGCGAAGCGCTCGGGATCGAGCCCGAGTTGAAAGACAACATGATGAACGCGACGACCGGCGCTCCCCGCGACAAGTCCGAACCGGGCTCAGGCGGCGGCGGGGAAACGGGCGCGGACACCGGAGACAAGACCAATGACTGATAGCACTGTCGCCCGGCTCACGACCGTCTCGAACCTGTTTTCCGACGCCCCGGCGTTGCTCTCCCCCGAGCACGTGGGGCGCGTTGAATCGTGCCTGCATGCTCTGGCGCAGCACCCCCACGCAATCGACATGCTCTCCGACATGGCGGGCGAGGATTTCTGGGGCGACTCCGATGGCTGGCGCGCGACGCTGCGTCCTTACGTGGTGAAGAACGGCGTCTTGCAGATCCCGGTTAAAGGCGTGCTCCTGCACGACTTCGGCTATGCCTTCGGCAAATACGCCACGGGATACAAGTACATTCAGAAAGCCTTCGAGCGCGGCATCAACGACCCCGACGTGCAAGGCATCGCCTTCATGATCGACTCGCCCGGCGGCCATGTCGCCGGCTGCTTTGAACTCGTGGACATCCTGTACTCGAACCGTAGCAAGAAGCCGGTTCGCGCTTTCGCTCACGAGCACGCCTACTCGGCCGCCTACGCAATCGCATCCGCCGCTAAGCGGATCGTGGTTTCGCGCACGGGCGGCGTCGGCTCCATCGGCGTGTTGACGATGCACGTTGACATCTCGAAGGCGCTGGAAGTGCAGGGCATCAAGGTCACGCTGGTTCACGCGGGCCGCCATAAGGTGGACGGCAACCAATACCAGCCGTTGCCCGATGATGTCCGCATTCGGATGTATAATCGCATCGCAGAACAATACGAAGTTTTCGTCGCTTCGGTGGCGAGAAACCGTGGAATGGAAGAGCTAGAGATTCGGCAGACCGAAGCTCTCTGTTTCTCCGCCACGGAAGCTATGTCGAACGGTTTGGCCGATTCCATCGGCACGCTGGACGACGCCCTGGCCGAATTTTCGGCTGATCTTTCCGCAAACACAGAGGAAGATACCATGTCTAAGCAAGAGACCTCGGCGGTCGATCAGGCCGCCCATGAACAAGCCGTCGCCGCAGCGCGCGCCGAAGGTAAGAAAGAAGGGCACGCCGAAGGTTTGGCCGAAGGGAAGAAGGCCGGCGCCGCCGAAGCCCAAACCCGTATGGCCTCGATCCTCGGTCTGGACGAAGCAAAGGATCGCCGTGCCTCGGCTATCAACTTTGCCGTGAAAACCACGCTGTCGGTTGAAGAAGTGAAAGCCCTCTTGGCTGACATTCCGGCCGACGTTGCTACGGCGGCCCCTGCGGCTGACGCGGCGACGAAGGCGTTCGATTCGGCGATGCAAAACGGCAACCCGGAAGTCGGC
>DATGWU010000445.1:0-33949 GCA_035299345.1 Rhizobium sp. | reverse complement strand
CGTCGAGCAGGAAGGCGACGGGGCGCCGGACGATCGCGCGACCGATGGCGACGCGCTGGCGCTGGCCGCCGGAAAGTTGGCCCGGACGGCGATCCAGATACGCCTCGATTTCCAGCATGCGCGCGGCTTCGGCGATGCGTTCGGCGATCTCGACCTTCGGCATGCGGGTGTTTTCCAGCCCGAAGGCGAGGTTTTGCCGCACGCTCATGTGCGGATAGAGCGCGTAGGACTGGAAAACCATGGCAAGGCCACGATCGGCAGCGGGCACGGCGTTGACGACCTTGCCGTCAATCGCAAGCTCGCCGCTCGACGGGCGGTCGAGGCCGGCGATCATGCGCAGGAGGGTCGATTTCCCGCAGCCCGAGGGACCGACGAAGACGACGAACTCGCCGTCGTCGATCTCCAGATTGATGTCGTGGATCACGTCGACTGCGCCGAAGGACTTCTTCACGTTGGTGAGCCTGATATGTCCCATGATGCTCCCCTATTTCAGTCCGGTGCCGGCGATGCCGGTGGTGATGAAGCGCTGCAGGAAGATGAAGACCAGCACGACCGGGATCATGGTCACGACGGTCATGGCGAGAATGAAGTGCCACTGCACGTTCAGCTCGCCCGAATAGATGCTGAGGCCGACCTGGAGCGTGTAGAGCTCCTTGCGCGAGAGCACGATCAGCGGCCACAGGAAGTCATTCCAGCGCCAGACGACGGAGAAGATCGCAAGCACCGCAAGCGCCGGCGCCGTCAGCGGCAGGATGATGCGCCAGTAGATCTGCCATTCCGATGCCTTGTCCATCCGCGCCGCGTCGACCAGCTCGTCGGGAATGGTCAGCATGTACTGGCGCAGGATGAAGACGCCCGTCGGGGTCGCGACCGTCGGCAGGATTACGCCCCACAGGCTGTTGAAGAGGCCAAGCGCCGAGACAATCGAGTAGAGCGGCACCATGATCACCGACAGCGGCACCATCAGGGTTGCAAGAATGAGAAGCATGGCGAGCGCCCGGCCACGGAATTCGTATTTGCTAAGCGCGAAGGCGGCCATCGAGTTGACCACGAGCGTGATCAGCGTCGCCGTTACCGTCACGAAGACGGAGTTCCAGAGATAGCGGACGAAGTCGAAATGGGTGAAGGGCTCGGTGTAGTTCGTCGTGGCAAACGACATTTCCCGCACCGGCCGACGCTTGGCGATGTTGACCTTGATGATCTCGCCGGGTTTTGCGGGATCGACCATCTGGCTGACGATGCCGATGCGCCGCACTTCGGCGAGCACCGCCGTGCTGCCGTCTTCGAGCGTCGCCTCATAGAGGTCGAGCGGCTTGTCGTAACCCTCGACCGTCGCCTTCTGGGTGATGTAGGGCAGGATGGTCGGCGGGAACTCGGCGAGGGCCGCCGGTGACTTGAAGGACGAGCCGACCAGCCAGACGGCCGGGCCGAACATGATGAAGAGCCCGCCGATCAGCCAGACCCAGGTGACCACGTCGGTCCAGTGCCAGCCCTTGCCGCCTCTCCGGCGCGTGAGGAAACGGATGATCCCGCTCATTTGCGGCCTCCCTTCTTCTCGCCGGATCGGCCGAGCCCGAGCTGGACGAGTGTTAGGACGACGAGCACGGCGCCCATCAGGATCGAGGCGGCGGCGGCAAGGCCGGGATTGCGAAGCTGGGCGGCAAAGCCGGTCTCGTAGATGTATTGCGTGAGATAGAGCGTGCTCGTCCCCGGCCCGCCGCCGGTCAAGACATAGATCTCGTCGAAGATCTGTACCGCGCGGATGAGCACGAGCACCACGACGACGAGGAGGTTCGGCATGAGGAGCGGCAGCGTGATCCGCCAGAAGGCGCGCGCCGGGCGCGTGCCGTCCATCTCCGCGGCCTCATAGAGGTCTTTCGGGATCGCCTGCAATCCGGCGAGCAGGATCAGGGTGTAGAAGCCCATATGCGCCCAGATCGACACGCCGATCGTGGCGGCAAAGGCCCAGTTGCGGTCGTTGAGCCAGACATAGGGATCGAAACCGAGGCCGTAGAGGCCGAAATTGAGAAGGCCCTGGCGCTGGAGGATCCATTTCCAGATGAGCCCAACGACGACCGGCGACAAGAGGACGGGGAAGAAGAAGACCGCCCGCCAGAAACTGCGCGCAGCAAGGTCGCGATTGAGGATCAGCGCGGTGACGAGCGAAAACAGGATCATCAGCGTGACCTGGAGGACGACGAACGAGGCGGTGTTCCAGACTGCCGTCCAGAAGGTGTCCTCGACGCAGCTGCCCGGGTTGACGTAGCTCCCGCAGTCGAAGAGGCGGGCATACTGGTCTGTGCCGACGAAGGCGCGGTCGGGCAGGAAGAGGGCCGTACCGCCGGTCATCGAGTAGGCGAAGTTGATGAAGAAGGGCAACAGCACGAAGATGCCGAAGATCAGCATGTTCGGCATGAGGAAGAAGGCTGCCATGCCACCGGTCCCGCCCACACGCTGCAGCCAGCGTAGCGGTCCGTCGAGAATACCCATGACGAAGTGTATCGGCGCGGTAGTGATCGCGCCCAAGCCGGCTCTGCCGGTATTGTGCGTTCTCATGCCTCTCCTCCCAAGCCGGTCGGCGACATCCACCCGGCACGGACGAATGTCCCTTGCGGCGCGCAGCGGGGCAAGACCCCGCCGCGGCCGGCATCGTTCGTCCGCGGCAATCTTGCCGACGGCGCCACGACCTTACAGACCGGAATCCTTCACCTTGGCTGCGATATCCGCATCGATGCGGGTGAAGGCCTCGTCGACGGACATCTCGCCGGCGGCTGCCTGGCTGACGCGCGTGACGAGCGCACCGTAGAAGGTGTCGGACCAGAACCAGCCTGGCAGCTTCTGGGCAAGTTCGGAGAGCGAACCCGTTGCCGCGACGAAGGTATTGAGGGCTTCCTTCGCTTGCGCGTCGTCGGTCTTGAAGTCGAGACCCTTGGCGAGCAGCCCCTTATGGGCCGGCAGGAACAGCGTGCGTTCGGAGAACTCCTTCACGATGTCCTCGCGGGCGAGGTAGTCCATGACCTTCGCCACGTCCTTCGGATTCTTGGTGTACTTGATCGCCACCAGGCCGGCGCCGCCCGGCATGCCGGTGCAATTGGCCGGACCGCAGGGGCTTCCGGTCGCGACCCAGTCGAAGTTCGAGCCGATCTTCGTCGAGAAATTCGGCACCTGCCAGGAGCCGGAATAGTAGTAGACGAGCTGACCGTTGATGAAGTCGTCGGCAGCCGCGCGGTAGGTGGAGCCCGCCGCCGAGACCCAGACGTCCTTGCCCATCGTGCCGTCTCCGATCCAGCCGACGAACTTCGTCAGGAAGTCCTTGGCGCCCTGGTCGAGCGGGGCCGGCTTGCCGTCGGCGCCGACATAGTTCCCGCCGTAGGAGAGGATCGGGCCGGTCAGGCGATGGCCGGAACGATCGAGCGCCATGGCGAAAGGTACCTGCTGGCTTTCGGCCACCTGCTTGGCGGCCTTCGCCCAGTCGTCCCAGGTCGCGTCCTTGCCGGGGATGGCGACGCTCGCCTGATCAAACAGGGTCTTGTTGGCAAAGCCGCCGGTGAGCGTGATCTGGGTCATGAAGCCGGAGATCTGGTTCGATCCGTCCGGCCGCATCCAGTCGGCCTGCGCGCCGAAATTCTCGTCCCAATAGGCAGGGTCGGCAACCAGCGGGCGCAGGTCGAGCCAGTGCTGGCTTTGCGCCTTCAGGTTCGTCACGCGCGCGATATCCGGACCGGAGCCCGCCTCGAGCTGAACGGGGAGCTGCTCGCGCACGACGCTGTAGGCGACGTTGTCGAGGATGACGTTGATCCCCGGGTTTTCCTTCATGAAGCGATCGAGCAGGTCCTTCAGGACCTCGCCTTCGACGCCGTCCGAGTACCACATGATGCGCACGTCGCCGGCGAGCGCCGACGTCGATGTCAGAAGCCCGACGGCGAGTGCCGCCAGTACGGTCCTTGTCTTTTTCATGCTCGTTCCTCCTCCTCATTCAGCGGGTCTCCCGCCCGCCATGTTCGAAACCCGCCGGCCTCATGCAGGCGGGGCATGCCGGCTAGCGAGCCGGGAGCATCGTCGCCGCACCGGCGACGGTGAATGTCTCGGGCACGATGGTTCGGCCCTCCGCTTCCGCCGAGCCGTCGGACCGGAAGCGCACGACGCCATATTCCGGGTCGTCGATGACGAACGTGCCGTCCGTGTCTTCCCGGACCGTGAGCCCGGTGAAGCGCGCCTCGACGCCTGCGAGATCGGAGGCTTCGCAGACGCGGACGATCCATCGGGTCTTGCGGCCGCGCTGACGCAGTTCGGCATCGGCGGACGGTCCCTCGACGACGTGCTCGAACGGCACGCTGCCGCGCAGGAGCACGGCGCCGGCACCGCAGCGCGCGAGGGCGAGATTTCCTTCGACGCGGCTCTCGTCGAACTCCGCGACCGGGAACCAGGCATGGGTGAAATCCACCTGTTCGTCGACCGTTTGGAAATCGAGAACGGCGAGCCCGCGATACTGGTGGGTGCGCGGGACCGCGCCGCATCCGCCCCAGTAGGACGGGCGGCCGTAGCCGAACTGGATCGTCTCGCCTGGATGGTTGATCCAGATCGTTGCCTCCGGTCGCTCGCCGAGCCTCAGATGCAGCACGGTCTCCTGATAGCCCCAGTCACGCCAGCGATAATGGGCGACCGAGCCCATGGCGAAGGCGCGGCTTTTGTAGTGGTAGAGTGCGGCGAAGCGGTTCTCGCCCTGGGCGAAGGTCCATTCCTGGTGTTCCTCGGCGCGATAGTTCGCGATGTCGGCGAGAGCCTCCGGTAGGACGAGGCCGTGATCGCGCAGGCAGACGGCGAGCTGCGGCAGGGCATGGACGCGTCGGCCGTACCAGCCACGACCCCAGAGAAGACGGGCGACGCCGGAGAGTTCGAGCGACCGGCCGGCGCAAAGCGTATGCTCGTAGGACCGGCCCTGCGCGGCGGTCAGCATGCCGTGATGGGCCGAACGCGCGACGATCTCGCAGAGGCGGACGATGCCTTTGCGGGCGCGCGTCGCAATGTCCGCGTCGGGCGCGAGTGCCGCGAGCGCCGTCAGGCCCTTGAGGTCGATCGGGAAATAGGGGGCGGAGTTGAATTCCGCCATCTCCCAGGCTTCGAAATGGTCGAGCCATGCACGCACCCGGGCAGCGCCTACGGCGCGCTGTTCGGTACCCTTGCGGCCGGAGCGCACGAAGGTTTCTTCAGGAAAGAGAGCGCCGGCGAGATAGGCCGAGGTATGGAAGAGAAGTGCGTGGTTCTCGGAAAAGTACCACTGCACATCGTTGCCCGGCTCGTCCATCCAGTAGCGGAAACCGAGGATGGCGCGGTCGATGCGCGCGCGCGTGGCCGTGCCGATATTCCCGCCCCAGGTGGTGCGCGACCAGATGAGTGGCACGAGAGAGAAATCGGCGCAGTCGTGGCAGTCGTCGATCGATGGCAGGATCTCCTCGATCATCGCGTCCGTCTCGGCACCGCCGCGGCCGCTGGCGAGCCGCGCGAAGGCGCGCACGGTGTCGCGTTCGGAAAACTCGGAGATCTCCTCGAGTGTTTCGTCAATGCGGGCGGAGAGCGTTTCCGGCGCTGCGCCCTGCCGGGCCGCATGGCAGATCTCGACACCGATCGAACGGGCCGCGACGAAGCCGTTTGCATCAAGCGTCACGCGGAAATGACGGAAGTCGGCCGGCATGGTGCTCGACGGGCCGACGACGAGACGGGTCTCGCCGGCCTTGAGCTCGAAATCGTAGTCGAAGCGTTCGGTCGACATGAAGTCGCCTTCGACCGCGACCGCGACCGTGACGTCAGTTGGCAGGGGTGAGCCGAAGATCAGCGTCATGTCGCCTTCGAAATAGGCGGGCCGGTCGAAGTGCATGCCGTCGAGGGCGGCTTCGACGGCGTCTGCCGCGGAGGGTGCGCAGGGAACGGGCAGGGCGACCGCGGCCTTCGGACCCGACAAATAATCGAGCTGGATGAAATAGCGGGCGTCGCGCTCGGCGAGGTCGTCGAAGAATAGGATGAGCTCGTTGAGGCCTTCCTGAAGCGGAAGGTCGAATTCCGCCTTGGCTTCGAGATTGCGGCTGTAGGGCGCCATCCAGCCTGCTTCCGCACCGTTCAGCCAGAGCACGGCGCCGCCGCAGGTGCCGAGACGAACCCTCGCCGTTCCGGCCGCTTCCGCCTCGATGAAGGTTCGTGCCCAAGTCGCAAGACGCGTCGGGCGGAACCAGAAGCCGGAAAGATCGAGCCGCGGCGAACTGAACGGCAGCCACCAGCGGGCGGCCTCGAAGGCGTGGCGAACGTCGGGACGGTTGCCGCGATAACGCTCGGCGAAGAGGGTGCGGCTGGGATACTCGTGCGGAATGAAGTTCTTGTGCTTGGTCAGGAAGAAGAAGGGATCCATCTCGCCCTTCATCGGCTGGTCCGGCACGTCGAAGCGTTCCTCTGTGAGGGCGCCGAGCTGCCAGTAGCGGATTGCGTCTCCTGCAGTCAGGTCTTTCTTCATATGGAAGGTCGTTTTCGTCATTTGAGATCAGCCACGGCTACGGGAGCGACGTCGTTATATTCCTGGTTTTCGCCGGTCATGCCCCAGACGAAGGCGTAAGGTCCCGTGCCGGCACCCATATGGATCGACCATGCGGGAGAGAGGACCGCCTCGCCGTCCGCGACGATCAGGTGGCGGGTCTCCTCTGGCCGTCCCATCACATGGATCACGCGGTCCTCGGACGAGAGGTCGAAATAGCAATAGGCCTCCATCCGCCGCTCGTGCAGATGCGGCGGCATGGTGTTCCAGGCGCTGCCTTCGGCAAGGTCGGTGATGCCCATGACCAGCAGGCAGGACGGCGCTACCTCCGGGTGGATATACATCGCGAGCCGGCGCCTGTTCGAGCGGCGGGCATCGCCGAGATCGAGGGGCTTCGCTTCTCTGCGGGTGATCAGACGGTGCGGGACGTCGGCCCCGGCGGGCACGGAATTCATGTAGAAGCGGGCTGGTGTCTCTGCCGAGAGGCTGGAGGCAGTGATCTGACGGGCGCCGCGGCCGACATAGAGCACGTCGCGGTTTTCGAGCGTGAAGCGCCGGCCGTCCACCTCGATCGTGCCCGTGCCGCCGAGATTGGCAATGCCCATTTCCCGGGCGGAGAGCAGGTAGGGCGTACCGATTTCCGCGCCGGAACCGAAGGTGAGGCTCGTCGTCACCGGCACGGCACCGCCGAGGATGAGGCGATCGACATGGGTATAAGTGAAATTGACCTGATCGTCGGCGAAAAGGTCGCTCAGCAGAAAGGCGTCACGCAGGCGCTGCGTGTCATACCCTTTCATATCCTGCGGGCCGGCGCCGTAGAGTACCTTCATCGTCATGCCGCCTGTCCCTCCGCTCCGACATGGTTGAGCGCCTCGGAGAGGCACAGGATCGCCAGCGCCTGGCCGTAGCCGGTCGGCTGGATCGGGATGTCCTTGTAGAACTGCAGGTCGTGGCCCATGCGGGTGCCGTAGGAGACGTTGAGGACGGTTCCGGTTTCGTCGATGTTACGCATCACCGCCTCGAGCGCCCGAAGGCCGGCGCTTCGCCAGGCCGGCGTGCCGAGGCCGAGGCGATAGCCCTTCAGGAGTCCATAGCCGATGCCGGCTGTCGCGGAGATTTCCTCATAGGACGTCGGATCGTCGAGCAGCGTTCGCCAGGCGCCGGATGGTGCCTGAAGTCTGAGCAAGGTGTCGACCTGTGCGACGAGGACGCCTTCGAGGAAGCGCCGCACCGGCCGGTCGAGTTCGGCGAGATCGAAGAGATCGAGCACGCCGGCGGTGATCCAGGCATTGCCGCGCGCCCAGCGGGCGCGGGCGAAATTGTGCCGCCCCTCGAAGGTCCATCCGTGGAACCAGAGGCCGGTCTCAATGTCGGCGAGATAGCGTGCATGGACGAGGAACTGGAGCGAGGCTTCGTCCACGAGTTCGCGCCGGCCGCTCGCCTGACCGTAGGAGGCGAGGAAGAGCGCCACCATGTAGAGCGTGTCGTCCCAGAGCTCGTTGTCGTTGATCCTGTCGGAGACGTGGTGCTCGAAGCCGCTCTCCGGCGTGCGGCCCATTTCGGAGAGCACGCGGTTCGCCCAGGTGTCGAGCACGGGCTGCCACCGCGGGTCGCGGGTCTTTGCCCAGAGAACAGAAAGGCCGAGCATGGGCGCGGTGGTGTTGACGTTGAGGCTCGGCAGGCCGGCGTCGATCTGGGAAGCGTACCAGTCTTCGACGAGCTTGCGCAGATCCTCGCGGTCGGTCAGCAGCCACAGACGCACGAGCCCATAAAGGCCGACGCCCTGCGGCCATTCCCAGCTGTCGAAGCTGATGTAGTCGCCGGCAGTGCCGTCGAGGTTCGGCTCGTGGAATCGGCCGCTGTGCTTGAGGCCGGTCATGCCGGCGACGAGGCGATCGAGTCCGGTGCGAATGTCGTGGCCATTCAGGCCCATGGTGCTCCTCCCTGCGGTCACCGATGGACGGATTTGACTCGATAATGCCCCATGATTTTTCTTGCGCAATCTGAAAATTTTTCCCATGTTGGTTTGGAAAGAGGTGCCACGTGACCGTAAAACCGCTCCCCGGCAAGCGGGGGAAGAAGAGCAGGAAGGTGCGTCTGGAGGATATTGCCGAGCGATGCGGTGTCTCCCTCAGCACGGTCTCGCGTGCGCTCGCAGGCGAAAAAGGTGTCCGGCCGGAAATTCGCCAGCAGGTGCTGGAGGCGGCGAGAACGGCGAACTATGTCGTTCCCGCGGCGGTCGCAGGGCGGAAGGTCATCCTTGCGGCATCCAGCGCGGCGATGATCGACTATGTGCGCAACCAGTTCACGCTCTACGTGCTGGACGGGCTGAAGGAACGCGCCCAGGCGCTCGGCCTGGAGATCATCACGCGGCCGATCGCCGACAAGGCGGAGGAGCTGACGCTCCTCGAAGAGGCGAAGGACGACCCCGAGATCCTCGGCCTCCTGTTCCTGACCGTTGACGACGAGGCGCTGCTTGCCGCAACGCGCGGCTTTGCAAAGCCGGTGATACTGTTGAACGGCGACGATCCCTTCATGCGGCTTTCGAGCGTCACGCCCTGCAACCGGTCGAGTGCGCGGCTCGCCGCCGATCACCTGATCGGTCTCGGCCACCGCCGCATCCTCTTCCTCATGCGACCGGGGCGCCGCACCATCGAGCGGCGTTACGAAGGCTGGCGCGACGCGTTGCTCCACTACGGCCTTGCCGCCGATCCGGACCTCGTCGTGCCGGTCGACGACTGGCTGCCGGAACTGGCAACACAGGCGATCGTCTCACGCATCCGGGAGCGCGGGCTGGATTTCACCGCCGTTCTGGCGGCCGGCGACAGCCTCGCCGTCGGCGCGATGTTGGGTGTGCAGCAGATGGGCTATGTCGTGCCGCGCGACGTGTCGGTGATGGGCATGGATGACCTGCCGCAGGCTGCCTTCCTCAATCCGCCGTTGACGACCATGCACATTCCGATGCGGGAGATCGGGTCGGCCGCGCTCGACCTCTTGCGCGACAGCCTGTCCGGTATGCCGTTCCCGCCGCGCCGGCTGGAACTCGCTTGCCACCTGGTGGAACGGGCGTCGACGGCAAAGAGGAGCGATTGAGGCTGACGGTTGATTGGCATTGGAGAGCAGTGGCAAAAAGGAGAAGACTGACGTCGAGGCGCACAAAGCTCCACTCCCATCAGTTCTCCTTGGGAACGAAGCCGATGGAGAACCCGAACAGGCGGCCAATCTTGACCAGTGTCTCAAGCGTCGGATTGGCGGCGCCCGTCTCTATTTCGGCAATCTGACGTCTTGTGAGACCAAGCATCCTGGCGAATTCTTCTTGCGTCATGCCGAAGCCCCTGCGGATTTCCACGACGGCTTCAGGCAAGCGTAGGTTCCCGCTTCGAGCACGCTTCGCCAGTGTTCGCCGGTTTTCGAGAACTTCTTCTTTCGTGGGTTTCTTCCAGCGAGCCATTTAGCTGTCCTCCGGCATCATTGGCACGCCGCCAGAACACTATCCGCGATTTCCATGCCGCGTCCCATCGCACGCTCCAGAATTTCCGGCGACGCACCCATATCTTTCGCCACAGCCGAAGCCTGGCGCAAATGTTCGGCGAACTCGGCAAGGGTAGCATCGAGCGCTTTATGCGCTTCTGGATCTGGCATCAGTTCGGCGCAAATGCGCTTCCAATCGGGAAGATGATCGCGACCACCCTCACGCATCATGGCCCATCGGGTGGAGCGAACGATCCCCTCCTTGGCGAGCCGCATTGGCGCGAAATCAAAGAGCGGAGACAGGCGGATCGTGCCGTCCTGATGCTTGCTGAGAGCGGAGTTCCGACCATGGTTGTCGGGATTGCCAAGCGCGAGGTTGGCAATATCGCGCTTCAGGTATTCGACAATGTCCGCGAAGGGATTGGCCGAATATTGGCGCAGAACGTCGATATAGGCCTCATGCGTGCCAACATGGCCGAAATCGGCAACGCCGATCGCTGACACAAGGCTTTCCTGGCCCAGCCGGACGGTTCCGACACCTTCTTTTCTGTTCCGGTCGAACCGCGGAATGATCAGGACGCCTTCGGCGTAGGTCGAAGGTTCGCTGACATTCAGACCGATCTCTTGAGCGATCCGCGAATAGAGGGCTTCGCCTTCGAGGATCAGGCGATCCACTGGCTCGTTGCTGCGGACCAACTTGACGATGACGTGGCGCACGGCTTCATCATCGGTCACGAAGCTGTCGGGATAATAGAGCCCGTCATTTGCCTGGGTCATCGAGACCTTCGGCCATTCGCCTTGCAGGCCGCTCGAGCCGGAGGCGAGAATTCCAAAACGATCGGCGACTTCCATGAAGCGATCAGAACGCTCGAGGATTTCCGCCTCCGTCACCCCTTGGCGCTCAACGCCGCGCAGGCGTTCCGTTTCTGCCTCAGCCGCTTCTTTGATCCGGATATTGCCTATGCCGCCAGTCGCCGAACGCAGAAGCAGCGGCAAATCGGAAGCGCGTGAGCCTTCAGCAAGGCCGAGGTGCTCGGCTAGCTTTTGCCGTGCATGCCCCTGGGGCATAAGATCCAATAGGAAAGGTGGCCAGCTACGGCTATATCGATTTTCAAGATCGACAGGATAACGGACGGATAAGGCGCGATGGTCACGGACCGTTTTTCCAGCAGCAAACTCCGCCGATGCCACGGTGACGAAATAGTCGAGATCGTAATCGACGATCGACGCGCCCTGGAAGCCGGCCTCGTCGTCCTTGAGTTCTAGCGTCGCGGCGTGATGCCACTCACCATAAAAGTGGGTTTGGAGTGTTAAGTGCATTAATTGACCCTTTCAATGGATCAATTAATATACATATCCTCTTTATTCAACCCACTTATATGGGTCGAATAATCGTCGACGCTAGAAATTTTTTGACGCCCATGATGATCAAGGATCTCTCTGAATCGGCCGCGTGCTTGTCGCTTGCATTAGGCGCTAGCCGCTCAGGCCAGCAGCAGTTCGGCGCCGGCTGCCGAGAGCGCTTCGGCGATGTCCGGCGGTGGCGCCTTGTCGGTCGCAAGCTCCGTGATGGCGTCGAAGCCGCCCACCCTCACCAGTCCCTCCCGTCCGAACTTGCTGTGATCGGTGACCACCAGGGCGCGCTTGCCGCGCGTCAGAACCATGCGGGCGAACTCGGCCTCCTCGAGGTCGAAATCCATCATGCCGCCGGCGTTCACCGCCCCGGTCGAGATCACCGCGTGGGTGACGGCGAAGCGGCTGACGAATTCGATGGCGGTGGTGCCGAAAGCCGCTCCGTTGTCGCTGCGCAGTTCGCCTCCAGCCATATAGACCTTGTTGTCGTTGACGGTCGCGAGTGTGCGGGCGATGTCCGAAGAGTTCGTGACGACCGTTAGGCGGCGATGGCCGAGCAGTTCACGTGCGAGAAAACTCGTCGTCGTGCCGGTATCCATCATGATGGAGTCACCGTCGCGGATGGTCGCGGTGACGGCCGCCGCGATTGCCCGTTTCGCGGCGCTGTTTTCCCGCATGCGCTTCTCGAACGGAGCCTCACCGACGACGGAGGGAAGGCCGACCGCGCCGTGCAGCTTGATTACGCTGCCGTTGCCGACGAGCGGCTTGATGTCCCGGCGGATCGTCTCCAGCGAGACGTTGAGCTTTCGTGCAAGCGCGGCGACCGCGACCGTGCCGTCGCGTTCGAGCAGCCGAAGAATGTCCCTGTGCCGTTTCGAAGGAGCCATGATCCCAACCAGTCGTTCCGTACCGTCGTCATAGCCCAGCCGAGCCACGGCGGCAATCGCCGGCCACAGAAACGGGCATAAAAACACAAAAAGCCACAAATTGGCGTTGACAAGCGATCTTGTCTGACATGAGACTGCTGCCACGCACTCCCGTCTCAAGATACGAAAAGTACGGGGAACGACGGTCGGGTGCCTTGCCAGTTCATCACTCTTTCAACGGGCTCTACTGGGAGAACTCGAATGCTCGATCTTGCGCGCCTGCCGCGACTGTCCGCGGCTGTTCTTCTCTTGTCGGGCGTGGTCTTGGCCACGCCGTCGACGGCACAGGAATCCACAGATCCGATCAAGCTGACCCTGCACGACTGGACCGGTCAGCTGGTCACGACCAACATCATGGGCGAAGTGCTGAAGAAGGCCGGATATTCCGTGGAATATGTCCAGGCCGACTATCTCGCGCAATTTGCGGGGCTGGAGACGGGAGACCTTCACGTCGCCATGGAAATCTGGGCGACCACCGGACAGGAGGCGCTCGATACCGCCGTTGCGACCGGCAAGGTCGAAAATCTCGGCGAGACCGGGATGCAGGCGAAGGAGGAGTGGTGGTTTCCGGAATACATGAAGGAAAAATGCCCTGACCTGCCCAATTGGGAGGCTCTGAAGGAACCGGCCTGTGCTGAAGCCTTTTCCACGGCTGAAACCGCGCCGAAGGGCCGCTATCTCGGTGGCCCTGTTACCTGGGGAGGCTTCGACGACGAACGCGTCGAGGCGCTCGACCTGCCCTTCGAAGTCGTCCATGCCGGCACGGATGCCGCCCTCTTCGCGGAGCTCGAAAGCGCCTATCAACGCCAGGCGCCGATCATGTTGTGGATCTACGCGCCGCATTGGGCGCCTGCGAAGTACAAGGGCGAATGGGTCGAGTTCCCGACCTATACGCCCGAATGTTATAACGACGCGAGCTGGGGCTCCAATCCCGACATGGCCTATGACTGCGGCAAGCCCTTCGGCCCGATCTGGAAGGCCGGCTGGGTGGGCGTGAAGGACAAGTGGCCGGGCGCCTACAAGGCGATCAAGGCCTTCAACGTCAACAACGACGAAATGGGTGCGATGATCACCGACGTCGATGTCAACGGCAAGAAGCTCGACGACGTTGTGGCTGCATGGATGGCCGCCAACGAGGCGCGCTGGTCCGATTGGATCAAGAAATAGCTCTCTCCGACCTCGGCCATCCATGACCACTTTCTACATGGGTGGCCGGGTTCTCGTCGTGACCGTCTAACGGCGCCAGTCGTCCATGCGAGCCTGCGGAACCCTCATGTCCTCTGAAGCCAAACTCGTCTGCCGCAATGTCTGGAAGATCTTCGGTGCAGGTGCGCGGGAGGCGCTCCGTGCGTCGGGCGGAACGCCGGGCATGGAAGATCTCGCAGAGGCAGGACTTGTCGGAGCCGTCCGCGACGTCAATCTCGAGGTAAGGAGCGGGGAGATTTTCGTCATCATGGGACTCTCCGGCTCGGGAAAATCGACGCTTGTGCGGTGTCTGTCACGACTGATCGAGCCGACCTCCGGCGAAATCCTGTTCAACGGCGAAAACCTGCTCGCGGCGAGTGATGCCCGCATGATCGAGATCCGACGCCACCAGATGGGCATGGTCTTCCAGCACTTCGCGCTGCTGCCCCACCTGAGCGTTCTCGCCAATGTCGCCTTTCCGCTCGAAGTCCAGGGAGTCGAACGGTCGAAGCGCGAGGAGCGTGCCCACAGAATGATCGAACTTGTCGGGCTCGCCGGCAAGGAGAATGTCTTCCCCCGCCAGCTCTCCGGCGGACAGCAGCAAAGGGTGGGGATCGCGCGTTCGCTCGCCGTCGAGCCGGAACTCTGGTTCCTCGACGAGCCGTTCTCCGCTCTCGATCCGCTCATCCGCCGCGAGATGCAGGACGAGTTCATGCGCCTGCAGTCGGTCCTGAAGAAGACCATCGTCTTCATCACACATGATTTCGACGAGGCGATCAGGCTTGCCGACCGCATCGCCATCATGAACGACGGTGAAGTGGTACAATCCGGCACGCCGGAGGAACTCGTGCTCTATCCGGCAACGCCATACGTGGCCGAGTTCACCCGCAACGTGGCGCGTGCCAAGGTCATCAAGGTCGCTTCTGTCATGAAGCCCGAGCCGGGCGCATCTGCCGCGACAACCGTTGACGCGCGCACGACAGTGGCCGAGGTAGCGCCCTTGTTTGCCGGATCCGACGGACCGATCGGCGTCACCGGCCCGGACGGCGGGGTGATCGGCTCCGTTCACCGCGACGATGTCGTCACTATCATGATGCAGGGGTGATCCGATGTCCGCGCCGCTCGCATCGACAGAACCCCTGGCGCCCGGCCACGACCGGGCGGGTAGCCGAATGGGCCGCCTTCCCGATCTGCTCGTCGCGCTCACCGCGCTCGCCTCATTGATCGCCTGGTGGATTGGTCCGGCGATCGCCAAGTGGGCGTTCGACTACCCACGCGCATGGCAAATTCCCGCGGCACGTCATATTGGGCTATGGACGAAGTGGCTGGTCAACGAGGCGAGCTTCGGGCTCTTTTCGTTTACCGATCTCACCCGTTTCGTCGCGACCGTCATCGATGTTCCCTACACGCTGGCGCTCAGCCTGCTGTCGACCGGATTTCTGTCCGGCCAGGGGTCGGCCGCGGTTCAGCTCGTGCCGCCGGTCTCCTTTCTCGGGGTCATCGTGCTCGTCGGCCTGATGGGCTATTACGCCGGTGGCCGAAAACTCGCTGCGCTGGTCGTCTTCTGCTTCGCTTTTCTGGCCGTCTTCGGGCAGTGGAGCAGCGCCATGGTGACGCTTGCCTCGATCGTCGTGGCGGTGCCGATCGGCGTCGTGCTCGGCCTACTGTTCGGCCTTGCCGGCTATCGCTGGCCCCTGTTCGAGCGGGCTCTGACGCCGCTGCTCGATCTGATGCAGACGATTCCGATCTTCGCCTATCTCGTGCCGATCCTCTATTTCTTCGGCTTCGGCCCGACGGCGGCGATCGTCGGCACCCTGATCTACGCGATGCCGCCAATGGTGCGGATCACCATTCACGGGCTGAGGGCCGTCCCCTCGGAAATCCGCGATCTCGGGCACATGGTCGGCTGTTCGCGGCGGCAGATGACATGGAAGGTCATGGTGCCTTCCGCCTCCGATGCTCTCATGGTCGGCGTCAACCAGGTCATCATGCTCTCGCTGAACATGGTCATCATCGCTTCCATGATCGGCGCCGGCGGTCTCGGTTTTGACGTCCTCGCTGCACTCCGTCGGCTCGACATCGGCGCGGGTCTGGAGGCGGGCTTTGCCATCGTCGCGCTTGCCGTCGCACTCGACCGGCTGAGTCAGGCCTATGCGACAAAGGCAGGGGCGCCGTCGCCGGCCGCCACCAGCGGAAATGTTGTTCAGCGTCACCCTTATGTGGCAGCCGCGGCCGGCATTCTCGCGACCAGCCTCATCGCCAGCGTCGTGGTGCCGGCTCTTGAAGCCTATCCCGAAGACCTGGTGCTCTCGACCGGCGGCTTCTGGAATGATGTCGTGAAGTGGATCAACGTCAGCTTCTTCGACACCCTGGAGGCTCTCCGCACGACGTTGCTCCTCAGCCTTCTCGTTCCGGTAAAGCGCTTCCTCGGTGAATTGCCATGGGCCGGTGTCGTCGCCCTGCTGGCGCTCGCCGGCTATCGACTGGGCGGCCTTCGCCTGGGGCTGACGGCCGGCGTGCTCTCTTTCCTGATCGCCGCAACCGGGCAGTGGGAGAAGGCGATGGTCACCGTCTATCTCTGCGGCATCTCGGTCGTCATCGCGAGCCTGATCGGCATTCCCGTCGGCATTCTTGCGGCCGAGCGCGAACGGCTCTGGCGCTGGTTGCAGGTGGTGATCGACACGCTGCAGACGCTGCCGTCCTTCGTCTACCTGATGCCGGCCGTCATGCTCTTCCGGGTCGGCGACTTCACGGCGCTGATCGCCATCGTCGCCTATGCCGTCGCGCCGGCGATCCGCTACACGGCGCTGGGTCTTCAGCGCGTCGATCCCCGGGTGATCGAGGCGGGCAGGGCAATGGGCTGCACCCCCTGGCAGATCCTTGCCAAGATCAAGCTGAAGCTCGCGCTTCCGGAAATCTTGCTCGGCCTCAACCAGACAATCATGTTTGCCCTCTCGATGCTCGTCATCACGGCGCTCGTCGGCACCCGTGATCTCGGGCAAGAGGTCTATATCGCGCTCACCAAGGCGGATACCGGGCGCGGCCTCGTCGCGGGGCTTGCGGTCGCCTTCATCGCCATCATCGCCGATCGCCTGATTTCCGCCGGCGCGGCACGGGCGAGGGAGCGGATCGCATGAGTGTGCCGACGATGCCGCGTAGTTCTGAGGACCGGATTGCCGATCTGCCATGCTGGAACGGGGCGATCGAGATCGAGCCGCTGAAGGGTGGCCTGAGCAATGAGAGCTTCGTAGTGAAGGACGCCTCGGGTCGCCATGTCGTCCGCTTCGGCACCGACTATCCCTTCCATCATGTCTATCGTAACCGGGAACTGATGACGGCGAGAGCGGCCCATGCGGCAGGGTTCGCACCGCAGATCGAATATGCCGAGCCCGGCGTCATGGTGTCAGCGTTCCTCGACGCGAAGACCTTCTCCGGCGCCGATGTCGCCGCCGAACGGCAACGCGTCGCGCGGCTGCTGCGCCGGTTTCACGAGGAGATGCCGCGCCATGTGTCGGGTGCCGGTTTCATGTTCTGGCCCTTTCACGTCATCCGCGATTATGCCCGCACGCTCGAAGCGGGCGGCAGCCGGATGATCCCGGAACTGGCGCGCTATCTCAGGCTTGCCGGGCAGCTGGAGGCGGTGCAGGCGCCGCTGCCGATCGTCTTCGGCCACAACGATCTCCTGCCGTCGAACATCCTCGAGGACGGCGAAAAGCTGTGGCTGATCGACTTCGAATATGCCGGCTTCTCGACCGCCATGTTCGATCTCGCCGGCGCGACTTCGAATGCAGGGCTTACTGCGGAACAGTCTGACGAGTTCCTCCGCGCCTACTTCGGCGGTGAGCCGTCGGCGGAAATCCGCCGATCGCTCGCCGCCATGCAATGCGCCTCCCTGCTCCGCGAGGCCATGTGGAGCATGGTCTCCGAACTCTACCTCGATGCGCCGGGGGCCGACTATGTCGGCTACACGGCCGATAACCTCATGCGCCTTCAAGAAGCGCTCGATCATTATCAATCAGTCTACGGGAAACACTCGCCATGACCCTGCCATCGCATGCACAGATCGTCGTCATCGGCGGCGGCATCATCGGCTGCTCGACCGCCTATCACCTGGCCAAGGACCATAAGGCCGACGTGCTGTTGCTGGAGCAGGGGACGCTGACCTCCGGATCTACCTGGCACGCCGCCGGGCTTGTCGGGCAGCTTCGCTCGTCCGCGTCCATCACCCGGGTCCTGAAATACTCGGTGGAGCTCTACAAGGGACTGGAAGCGGAAACCGGGCTTGCGACCGGCTGGAAGATGACGGGCTGCCTGAGGCTTGCCACCAACCAGGATCGCTGGACCGAGTTCAAGCGCCTCGCCACCACCGCCGGCAGCTTCGGCATGGACATGCATCTCATCTCACCGGAAGAGGTGAAGAAGATGTGGCCGCTGATGAATGTCGACGATCTCGTCGGCGCGAGCTGGCTGCCGACGGACGGGCAGGCGAGCCCCTCTGACATCACGCAGTCGTTGGCGAAGGGCGCGCGCATGTACGGCGCCAGAATCGTCGAGAACGTGCGGGTGACCGGCTTCGAGTTGAAGGACGGCCGCATCACGGCCGTAAGAACCAGCGAGGGCGACGTCGCCTGCGAGAAAGTCGTCAACTGCGCTGGCCAGTGGGCGCGGCAGGTGGGCGATATGGCGGGCATCAACGTGCCTCTGCAGGCCGTCAAGCACCAGTACATCATCACCGAGAAGATCGACGGCCTGTCGACCGACGCGCCGACCATCCGCGATCCTGACAGGCGAACCTATTTCAAGGAAGAGGTCGGTGGCCTCGTCATGGGCGGCTACGAGCCGAATCCGCAACCCTGGCTCACCGGCGACCTGCCGAACGACTGGGCCTTCCGTCTGTTCGACGACGACTTCGACCATTTCGAACAGCACATGATGCAGGCGATGGAGCGCGTCCCGGCGCTGGAGAAGGTCGGCGTCAAGCAGATGATCAACGGTCCCGAAAGCTTCACGCCCGACGGCAACTTCATCCTCGGCGTCGCACCGGAATGCAAAAACATGTTCGTCGGTGCCGGCTTCAATGCCTTCGGCATCGCCTCTGGCGGCGGGGCCGGCTGGGTGCTGGCGCAATGGGTCATCGATGGCGAGGCGCCGCTCGATCTCTGGGTTGTCGATATCCGCCGCTTCGCCGCCATGCATCGCGACCGCCAATGGGTCTGCGACCGCACGCTCGAGGCCTATGGCAAGCACTACACCATCGCCTTCCCGCATGAGGAGTATGAAAGCGGTCGTCCTCTGCTCGTCTCGCCGCTCTACGAACGCCTGAAGAAACACGGTGCTGTGTTCGGCTCGAAACTTGGTTGGGAGCGGCCCAACTGGTTCGCGCCTGTGGGCGTCGAGCCGAAGGATGTCTATTCGATGGGTCGCCAGAACTGGTTCGAGCCGGTCGGCGACGAACACCGGCATGTGCGCGAGGCCGTCGGCGTCTTCGACCAGTCCTCCTTCTCGAAATACGAGCTGTCCGGTTCCGACGCGTTGAAGGCCCTCGACTGGATCTGCGCCAACGATGTCGCAAAGCCGGCCGGTCGCCTGACCTACACCCAGCTTCTCAACACCCGCGGCGGCATCGAGGCGGACCTGACCGTTGCCCGCATCGCCGACGAGAAATTCTACATTGTCACGGGCACTGGCTTCCGCACCCATGACTTCGGCTGGATTGCGGACCATATCCCCGATGGCCTCGACTGCACACTCGCCGATATCACTGAGGAATGGGGCACGCTTTCGCTGATGGGGCCGAAGGCGCGCGACGTGCTCGCCGCCGTCACGTCTGCCGATGTCTCGAACACGGGCTTCCCCTTCGGCCATGTCCGCGAAATCTGCATTGCCGGCGCCGCCGTCCGGGCGCTGCGCGTCACCTATGTCGGCGAACTCGGCTGGGAGCTCCACATCCCGATCGCTGCGCTCAGCGAGGTTTACGACGCGCTGATGGAGGTCGGCAAACCGTACGATATCCGTCCGATCGGTTATCGGGCGCTGGAATCACTGCGACTGGAGAAGGGGTACCGCGCATGGAGTTCGGACATCACGCCGAACGATACGCCGTTCGAGGCGGGACTCGGCTGGGCCGTGAAACTCCGCAAGAACACCGATTTTCTCGGCCGACGCGCGCTCGAAGGTCTCGACGGTCAGCCGCTGAAAAAACGCCTGATGGGTTTCACGGTGGATGACCCCGGCATCATCCTTGCGGGCCGCGAGACCATTCTCAGGAATGGCGAACCAGTCGGTTACCTCACCAGCGGCGGCTATGGCTACACGATCGGAAAGAACATCGGCTACGGCTATGTCCGCAATCCCGACGGCGTCAGTGACAAGTACCTTACGAACGGCACATACGAGCTCGTCGTCGCGGCGGAAAAGACGCCGGCGACCCTTCACTTCGGGCCGATGTTTGACCCGGCCATGGACAAGATCAAGGCTTGAGGGTTCGACATGTCATTCCGCGCAGATCGCCACGTCCGCATCCTCATCATCGGTGGCGGTGCCATCGGCACCTCCGTCGCCTACCATCTTGCCCGCGACGGAGCTCAGGACGTGCTGCTGGTCGAAAAGGCCATGCTTACCCATGGCTGCACGTGGCATGCCGCGGGCCTCGTCGGCCAGCTGCGGGGAAAGCGCAACCTCACGCGGCTGATGCAGAACTCCGTCGCCGTGTTCGATCGGCTTGAGGATGAGACGGGGCAGCACATCGCTTGGAAGAAGGTCGGCTCATTGCGGCTTGCCGGCAGTCCGGAGCGCTGGAGCGAAATCCGCCGCTCGATGACCCAGGCGAAAAGCTTCGGCGTCGAATGCTACTCGCTTTCCGCCGACGAAGCGGCAGCCCGCTTTCCCTACATCGTCAAGGACGGCATCGAGGGAGCCGCCTTCATTCCGGGCGACGGCTACATAGACCCGTATTCATTGACCATGGCCTATGCCAAGGGCGCGCGCATGAATGGCGCGAAGATCGAGGAAGGCGTGACCGTCGAGGAGATCGTCATCGAGAACCGCCGTGCGGTCGGCGTCGTCACCAATGCCGGAACGATTTCCTGCGATATTCTCGTCAACTGCGCCGGCCTTTGGGCCAAGCGCGTGGGCGAGATGGCCGGGGTGCCGCTTGCGGCCGGCGTGGTGCAGCACCAGTATTTCCTCACCGAAAAGAAGCTCACCCTTCCCCCGGACCTCACCACGCTTCGCGACCCCGACAACAATTTCTACCTGAAACCCGACACAGGCTCGTTTGCCATCGGCGGATGGAAGGACGGCACAAAGGGCTGCTGGCGGGGCAAGCCGCCCATCGATTTCGGCCGGGAACTGTTCGAGCCCAACTGGGAGCGGCTGGAGCTCTTTGCGCTTCCCACCGCGACCCGCATTCCGACCTTGAACGAGATCGGCATCCAGACGGTGATCAACGGTCCGATCCCGGTCTCCTTCGACGGCGAGCCGATCATGGGGCTCGCGCCCGAGCTCGGCAATTTCTATGTCGCCTGCGGCTTTACCGCCGGGATTGCGGCTTCGGGCGGCGCCGGCTTGGCGCTCTCGAACCTCATTCTCCATGGCGATGCCGGCATGGATCTCTGGCCCTTCGACGTGCGCCGCTTCGGTGCCGTCCACGCACAGGGGCGCTATCTCGAAGAGCGGGCGATCGAGGCCTACGGCGCCTATTACAAGGTTCACTGGCCCGGCGAGGAGGCCCAGGCAGTCCGAGGGCTGCGTCGCTCGTCGCTGCATGAAGCGCTTGCGAAGAACGGCGCCGTCGACGGCTCCAAGTTCGGCTGGGAGCGTCCCAACTGGTTTGCACCGAAAGGCTCGGAGGGCCAGGACGTTCCGTCCTTCGAGGATAAGCCGAATTGGTTCGACGCCGTCGGCGAGGAGGTAAAGGCGATCCGCGAGCGGGCAGCACTGATCGACCAATCCTCCTTCTCCAAGTTCGAAATCAGTGGCCATGGCGCATTGGAAGCTATGCAGAGGATCGCCGCCAATGATCTGTCAGGCCCACCGGGCAAGGCCGTTTACACCCAGTTGTGCAATGAGCGGGGCGGGATTGAGGCGGATGTCACCATTATTCATCTCGCCGACGACCTTCTCTACCTCATCACCGGCTCCGGTTTTGGCGTGCGGGACGGCAACTGGGTTTCGCGACATCTGCCGGACGGCGTAACCCTGCGGGATGTCACCAACCGCTTCGCCACCCTCAACATCTGCGGTCCGCGGGCGCGCGATATCCTGCAGAGCGTGACGGACGACGATCTCTCGAACGCAGCCTTCCCCTTCCTTGTGGCCCGACGGATCGAAATCGGCGCTGCAACGGCACTTGCCGTACGCATCGGCTATGTCGGCGAGCTCGGTTATGAACTCTACATCGACCAGGAATACGCCGCCCATGTCTACGATACGCTGAAGGCGGCCGGAGAACCGTTCGGCATCGCCGATGCCGGCTACCGCGCGATCGACGCGGCGCGCATGGAAAAGGGTTATCTCTACTGGTCGGGTGACATCACCCCTGATTACAACCCATACGAGGCGGGGCTCGGTTTCTGTGTAGCCCTCGAAAAGGGCGATTTCATCGGGCGCGATGCATTGGTGGGGATCAAGGCCAACGGGGTGAAGCGCAAGCTCGTCTCCTACACCGTCGATGGCTTTGCACCCTTCCACGGCGGCGAAGCGGTCCTGCTCGATGGCAAGGTCGTCGGCTCCACCGCAAGCACCGGCTACGGTTACACGCTCGGCAGGACCATTGCCTTTGGCTACCTGCCGGCGGAGATCGCCGCAAGCGAGGATTTCGAGATCGAGGCTTTCGGCAAGGTCTACCGAGCGCGCCGGGGTGCCCGGACCCTCTACGACCCCAGGATGGAGAGGCTGAAGGCATGAGCGAAGACGCCGACATCGCGCTTGCCCGCGAGACGCTGAAGACGATTCCGCTCCTCAAGGAGTATGAAGGTCCGATCGAACGGCTCGGCGGGCTCACCAATCTGGTCTTCAGGCTTGGTGACCGTTGCCTGCGCATTCCCGGAAGGGGAACCGAAGAGTACATAGATCGCGTGAACGAGATGATGGCGACCGAAGCCGTCGCCCGGGCCGGGGTCGGCCCGGAAGTCCTGTTTGCCGACGCCGCGAGCGGCATCTTCGTTTCCCGCTTCGTCGAGGGCGCCGCCACCATGTCGCCGGAACGCTTCCGCGCCGACGCCGGAGCCCCCGCCCGCGCTGGAAAGGCCTTTCGCAAGCTGCATGACTGCGGCGCCGTCTTTCCAGCGCGCTTCGAACTGTTTTCGATGATCGACAGCTATCTGGGCGTGCTCTCGACCAAGGAGGTGATGCTGCCGCAGGGATATGACGACGTGCTGAAAGAGGCCGAGAGCGTGCGCACCGTCCTTTCCGCCCGGCCGCTGCCGTCCGTCGCCTGCCATTGCGATCCGTTGTGCGAGAACTTCCTCGACACCGGCGAACGCATGTGGATCGTTGACTGGGAATATTCGGGCATGAACGATCCGATGTGGGATCTCGGCGATCTCTGTGTCGAAGGCGGTTTTGGGCCGGAGCAGGAAGAGGAGATGATCCGCGCTTATTTCGGAGGTGACCCGACCCTCGCCGAGCGCGGCCGCATCGTCATCTACAAGGCGATGTGCGATCTCCTCTGGACGCTATGGGGACTCATTCAACTCGCAAACGGCAACCCCGCCGACGACTTCCGCGCCTATGCCGACGGTCGTTTCGCTCGATGTCGCGCACTGATGCAGACGGACGCATTCGCAGAGGCCGTTTCGGCCGTCGCAAAGGGGTGATGAGAGGCAGTCCTTGCCGCGCTCTGCGTCTCACCGCCGCAGAGCAACGACGGAGATGTGCCCGGAAGGATTTGAGGGTATGATCGTGCGCAGTTAGGTGGCGGCAGGGATATCGAGGGCGCTGAATGGATCTGACAACGCTGCTCGATCAGTTCGACGAGTCGCAGCTGGCTGCCCTCTTCGGCCTCGTTACCGGTGGTGTTTTCGGCTTTTCGGCACAGAAGTCCGCATTCTGTCTCAGGGCGGCGACGGTCGAGTTCTCGCGTGGCCGCCTCGGCGGCAGGCTTGCCGTCTGGCTGCTCACCTTCTCGACCGCCCTTATCTGGGTGTGGCTCGCCGAGCAATCCGGCCTGTTTCGCCCGGCCGACGCACGGGTGATGGCGATTACCGGCTCCTGGTCGGGGGCGGTCATCGGGGGCCTGATGTTCGGGGCAGGCATGGTGATGGCGCGGGGCTGTTCCGGGCGCCTCCTTGTGCTTGCGGCGACCGGAAACCTGCGCTCGGTTGTCGCTGGACTGGTTTTCGCTGTCAGCGCCCAGATGTCGCTTCGTGGCTGGCTGGCGCCACTTCGGCAATGGCTGGCGGGGCTCTGGACGACGCCGGCAGGCCAGAACGTCAATCTGCTCGCGCTTCTTCATCTGCCGGACTGGTTCGGTCCCTTGTTGGGCTTCGCGACTGCGGCGCTCGCGCTCTATCTCTCCGTCAGGGAAAAAATCGGCTGGAAGATCCTCTTCTTCGCCTCCGGCGTCGGATTTTCGGTCGCGGTCGGCTGGGTACTGACCTGGTCGCTCTCGACGGCGGCGTTCGATCCCGTCAACGTGAGTTCCATCACGTTCTCCGGTCCGTCTGCTTCAACCCTGATGTTTTTCCTGACCAGTGATCCGGTGCTCGATTTCGACATCGGGCTGGTTCCGGGTGCGTTCGGAGGTGCCTTCCTGGCAGCAGCGATTTCGCGAGAGTTGAAGTTTCAGGGCTTCGACGGGGAGAGCCAGATGCGCCGTTCGCTGACTGGCGCGATGCTGATGGGCTTCGGGGCGATGCTCGCCGGTGGCTGCGCGATCGGCGCCGGCGTCACCGGGACGTCGATCTTTGCGGCGACCGCCTGGCTTGCTTTGTTTTCCATGTGGGTCGGTGCCGTCGCGACCGACTGGCTGGTCGACCGGCCGCGTCCCACGGTCTCTCCGATCTGAGAACGCGTGCCTTACATCGACACGAAGCGGTAGGCGTTGCCTTTCCGCTCGACATGACCGATCCCGCTGCCGGGCAGGTGGTAGCCGATCAGGGGAATGGCGGAGGAGGCGATCTCGTCCATCAGTTTGGTGCGGGTACGCGCGGCGAGCTCCGGATCCTGATCGGAACCCGTCGCCCAGTCCGGCTTCTCGAACGCCACATGGTGGTTGCCGATCGCGTCGCCGACCACGAGGACGCTTCTCGAGCTGGAGCGGATTTCGAAGGAAAGATGTCCCGGCGTATGGCCGGGCGTGAGCCGTGCTGCGACGCCGGGGAGTACCTCTTCCCCGTCGTTTATCCGCCGCACCGTCTCGGCGATGACACCGAGGCGGCGGGAGGCGCCGGCCGCGAAGGTCTTGCGCGCATCGCCGATCGTATCAACGGTGCCCGGGTCCATCCAGTAGTCGAACTCGGCCGCACCGATCATGTGCTCGGCATTGGCGAAAACCGGTTCGTCGAATTCGTCGAGCAGCCCCCAGAGATGGTCGGGATGTCCGTGGGTAAAGACCACATGCGTCACTTCGTCGGGGCTCACGCCGAGTGCATCCATGGCTGCGGACAGTTTGCCTGCTGTCGGCTGGAAGTCGGGACCGGCGCCGACATCGAAGACAACGGTATTGGTGTCGTCGCGCAGAAGAGTGACATTGCAGGGTGGCGTCATCTGACCACCCGTGACGCCGTAGGACGCGAGAATCGCGTTCGTCTCGGGCTGGGGCATGCCGGCCGTGATGAAGTCGGCCGGCAGCATGAGGTTGCCATCGGAGAGCGTGTCGATCTGTACATCGCCGAGCGTCAACGTCGTGGCGGCGAAGAGCGGTCGCGGAAAGAACATGGTGCTCGCGGCCAGAGCGGCGGTCGAGGCAATGAAACGGCGGCGGGTTTGCATGTTGAAGGTCCTTCCCCGATTGGCTCGGATCAGCCGAAGATCTGAGCCGTGATGGTGTGATACCAGTCCAGGCTTTCCTGGTAGGTTGCCGCGCGCGTGCCGGCGTCCTCGTCGGCCTGTGAGACGTATTTCTCGATGCCGGCGATCTTTCCGTCGGCCGGCTTGTAAGTGCCGCCGTCCTTCACCGAATCGCCCGGTGCAAGGGCCGACCAGCAGGCGTTGGAATAGACCGGGGGCGGCACGTTCCGGCCGGTCAGGTCGCCGATCATTGCAGCGGCAGCGACCTCCGCCTGAGAGCGGGCGGAAGTCGCCGATTTCGGCATGTCGCCCTGCTGTGCGCTGTCGCCGAGGACGAAGATACTGTTGTCCAGGCGCGATCGCATCGAGAACGGATCGACGGGAGCCCAGCCGGTCTCGCTCGTCAGATGCGCGAGCGCGGCGATCTTGCCGGCCCTCTGCGCCGGGATGACATTGCAGCAGTTGACCTTCATCGCCTCACCATCGACGGAGATTTCCATCGCGTCGGGCGAAACCGACAGGTTGCGACTGCCGAAGTCGGGGCCGATCCATTCGATCATGCCGTCGTAGTACTTGAGCCAGGCATCCTCGAAGAGCTTCTGCAGCGTGAACTCTTCCTTCGGATCGATGATGATGATCTTGGCGGTGGGGTTCTTCCCCTTCAGGTAATGGGCAATCATGCTGACCCGCTCATAGGGTCCCGGCGGACAGCGGTACGGCTCGGGCGGCGCGACCATGGCGAACACGCCTCCCTGCGGTAAGGATTCGATCATCTTTGCCAAAAGAGGCGTCTGCGGACCGGCCTTGTAGGCATGCGGCATGCGATCAGCCGCCTCCAGACTCCAGCCCGGGACGGAGCCGTCGACGAAATCGATGCCCGGCGCCAAGACCAGGCGATCATAGGGAAGCTGTCTGCCGCCAGCGAGCAGGACGCTGCGCTTCTCCCGGTCGATCCCGGCAGCAAAATCCGGGACGACGTCGACGCCGGCACGCGTCAGTCCGTCATAGCCATGCTGGAGGCTCTCGAAACTACGCAGACCGCCGAGATAAAGGTTCGAGAAATAGCAGGTCGTGTGACGTGCATTGGGTTCGACGAGGGTGACGTCGATCTGACTGGCCGCGTCGAGCGCGATCTTGCGAGCGACGCTGGCACCGCCGGCGCCGCCACCGACGACAACCACCTTCGCTCGCGCCCGGCCGTGGACAGCCGGTGCCGCAAGCGCAGCGCCTGCACAGGCGGCGGAGATCATGAAGCGGCGGCGGGCAAGTTCCATGGCGCTTCCGCTCAGGTCATCAGCGGTCTTCGCCGCCGCGTCGCCACGCGGCGGCGGTTCGAAGCTCCGGGAGGGACGGGGCTTCGCGGGCCGGTCATTTGCCGGCGCTCTTCAAATAGGCGATCAATGCCGACCGTTCGTCTTCCTTCTTGAGCCCGGCAAAGGTCATCTTGGTCCCGGCGGCGAAGGTCTTCGGATTTTCCAGGAAAGCAGCGAGGCGCGCGTCGTCCCAGGCCTCTCCCGTGGCCTGCATCTTGGAAAACGCCTTGGAATACTTGTAGCCCTCGACGGTGCCGGGCACGCGCCCGACAACTCCGTTGAGATGCGGCCCGGTGGCATTCTTGGCGCCGTCGCCGATCTTGTGGCAGGCCTGGCATTTCTTGAAGACTGTCTTCCCCTCCTCGATGAGTTCGTGATCCATTCCCTCGGCGGATGCGGCTTCCACCGGTGCCGTGGCCTCGGCCGGCGTTTCCGCAGAGGCCGTGTCGGTCCCTGTCGTCGACTCCGCGGCCTCGGATTTTTGCTGCACCGGCGCCTGGCCCGTGATGTCGGGCAGCGTGCCCGCCGGCTTTCCGTCCGGATCCGTCGGGGTCACCTTCAGTTCCACGGCCCTCTTGGTGACCTTGACCGGTCCCCGGCAGTCCTTCATGCAGGGTTCCTTGCTGAACAACGGGTATTCCGCCTCCGGGCGGTCATCCGCGTAGAAGCCCTGGTTGTTCGGCAGCTGAACCTCGCCGAAATTCTCCTTCGAAAGCACGAAGTCCTCGTCGACCAGTCCGTTCGAATAGAGAAGGAAGGCGGTGATCGCGTAGGTCTCGTCGACGGAAACGGTCTGCGCACTTCCGAACGGCATGGAACGATGCACGTAGTCCCAGACCGTCGAGAGACGCGGCCAGTAGCTGCCGATCGTCTTGACCGGGCGCCGATCTTTCAATGAACCCTGTCCGCCAGCCAGCACCGGCCAGGCGTCGAGCCCTTCCGCGAATTCGCCGTGGCACGCTGCACATTTTTCGCCGAAGACCGCTTCGCCGGTGGTGACATCGCCGGAGCCCGGACGAAGTCCCTTGCCGTCCGGAAGCACCGTTACGTCCCACGCGTCGATTTCTTCAGGCAGGGCCAGACGGCCGAGGCCCAGTTTTTCCGCAAGGACCGGAGTTGCACCGAGGGATACGGCGAAAAGGGCGGAAAGGACAAGTTTACGCGATTTCGACATTTTCGACCTCTCCGTCCGCTCTCAGCCACCAGGTCTGGATGGAATTGTTGTGATAGACGTTGTTCAGCCCGCGGATCGCGCGAAGCTCGTCCTTGGTCGGCTGGACATAGCCGGTGTCATCGGTCGCGCGGGACTGCAGGAACATCTCCGAGCCGTCCCAGTCGATATCCAGGTGGAAGCGGGTGAGCGCCTTCGACCTGACATCGCCGGTGAGCCGCGCCTCCTGCCAGTTGCGGCCGCCGTCGAGCGAGACGTCGACGCGGGTCACCTTGCCGTTGCCGGACCAAGCGAGCCCCGTAACGACAAGCGGACCCTTGCCGTGCCGGACCGGAGCCTGGGGCGAAGGCGAGGTGATGACGGACTTCGCGTCCATGACCCAGGTCCATTTGCGGGCCCGCCCGTCGGGCATCAGGTCGGTGTATTTCGAGGTTTCCTCGCGGCTCTCGACGGCCTGATCGTAGACGCCGATGCGCCGGAGCCACTTGATCCACATATTGCCTTCCCAGCCGGGGACGACGAGACGGACAGGATAGCCGTGCTCCTTGCGCAGCGCTTCGCCATTGGCAAAGAAGGCGACCAGCACGTCGTCCATGGCCTTGTCGAGCGGCATCGAACGTCCGTTCGAGGAGGCGTCGTGACCTTCGGCGTAGATCCACTTGCCTTCGGGTTTCACACCCGCCTCTTCGAGAAGGAACCGCAGCGGCACGCCGACATATTCCATGTTGTGGATCATGCCCTGCGTGAACTGGCAGCCCTCGAGCTGGGCGCCGCCCCACTCCATCCCGCCGTTCGCAGCGCATTCGAGGAAGGCCGTCGCGGTCGCGCGTGGAAAACGCGTCAGGTCCTCGAAGGTGAAGACGAGCGGCGTGTCGACGAGCCCGTCGATCATCAGACGGTAATCTGTCTTCGACATTTCGATCGCCCCGGAATGGTGACGTTCGAAAGCGCAGCCCTGTGGCGTGATCGTGCCTTCGAGGGCGTGGATCGGCGTGAAGTTGATCGAGGAGACGGGGCTCTCCGTCAGCCACGAGACGTTGCGGCGCACCACATGGCTCTCGAACTGGATCGGCATGCCGTATGGCGTCGCGTCGACGGGATCGCCGAAGGCGGAAGCCCACGGCTGGACTTCGGTGATCAGCGGGTCAGGTTGGGCTGCACGGGCGGTACCGGCCCCTGCGACCAGTCCGGCAGCAGTCAACGCCGAATTACGCAGAAAGCCGCGCCGTGATGTGCCGCTTGCAGATTCGTCGGACATGGCGAACGCTCCTTATTCTCTCAGATTCCAGCAATTTTGACGGAGGAGTCGGGTGTAACCTTCACGGTCCCGAGCTTCCGGACATGGCTTTCGATCACGTCCCAGATCTGCGGACCTTCGGTGCCCTGGTTGACGGAGGCCCAGCCGGCGACGGTATAGCTCTTGCCGGCCTCGACGGCCTTTCCGCTGTCGGAGAGCACCATGTCGGAAATCCGGCTGCCGATCGGCTGACCGATGTCGATGGTGAAGCCGATGCCGCCGACGCGGACCATGTCGCCGCCCTGCTGGTAGTAGGGGTCGGTGTTGAACAGGTTGTCGGCGACGTCTTCGAGGATGGTCTTCAGCGTTTCGCCAGTCATTTCGGTCCGATAGCAGGCGCCGTAGGTCATCGAGGTGACATTGTGGATGTCCTCACGGGTGATCGCGTCCCCGGGCATCAGCGTCGTGCCCCAGCGAACGCCGGGCGACATCGCGATCTCCGTGTCCCGCTCCGACCGGATCGCATCGCAGATCAGGTTGTCCCAGGTCCCGTTGAAATTGCCGCGACGATAGAGCAGGCTTTCGGTGGTCCCGATCTTTTCCTCGAGCTTTTCCTTGTGTGGCGCGCGCTCGTTGTCGACCAGGGCCGCCATCTCCGGATCGGGCGCAATCACATCGGAGAAGATCGGAATGAGCTTGTGGCGATAACCCATCATGCGCCCGTCGCGCACGTCGAGATCGACGCGGCTGACGAATTTTCCGTTCGAGCCGGAAGCGATGAGGATTGTTTCTCCGATGACCACCGGCTCGGGTACCGCGTCATGCGTGTGGCCCGTGAGGATCACGTCGATCCCCTTGACGCGGCTCGCCATCTTGCGGTCGACGTCGAAGCCGTTGTGCGAGAGGCAGACGACCAGGTCGGCGCCCTTGGATCTGACCTCGTCGACCATCTCCTGCATGCGCTCTTCGCGGATGCCGAAGGAGTATTCCGGGAACATCCAGCCCGGGTTTGCGATCGGCATATAGGGGAATGCCTGGCCGATCACCGCGATCTTGGCGCCGCCGCGCTCGAAGAAGGTGTAAGGCTCAAAGGCCGGCTCGTTCCACTCGGCGTCGTAGATGTTGGCGCCGAGGAAGGGGAACGGCAGCGCGTCGACGATCTCTTTCACCCGTTCGGTGCCGTAGGTCCATTCCCAGTGGCTGGTCATGGCGTCGACCTTGAGCGCGTTCATGATGTTCACCATGTCCTGGCCCTTGGTCAGCAGCGAGGTCATCGAGCCGTGCCAGGTATCGCCGCCATCGAGCAGGATGGCTTCCGGGCGAGCGGCGCGGATCGCCTTGACGACGGTCGCCACGCGGTCCATGCCGCCCATCTTGCCGTAGGTCTTGCCGAGCGCCTCGAAGTCCTCGCAGGTCAGCGCGTAGGCTTCGGCGGATGCCGGCTTGATCTTGAACGTCTCGATGAAATCCCTGCCCGTCAGGTGCGGTGGGCGGCCTTTCGCATCGCCGACGCCGAGATTGATTTCGGGTTCGCGGAACCAGATCGGCTTCGTCTGCGCGTGAATGTCGGTGATGTGGATCAGCGTGACGTTGCCGTAATCCTCGAAGGCGAGCAGGTCGTTCTGGGTCATGGCCTGCTGCGCGGCGAGCTTCGACCAGTTTCCGAAGCCTGAGAGGCCGTATATCGCAGAGACCGCGACCGATGCCTGCAGAAATTCGCGCCGGTTGATCATGTCCGATTCCTTGAAAAATGCGCAGCAAAACCCGTCCGGAAGCCAACGTGCCGGAGCCTTGCCGTGGTGAATACGAATGTTTGTGAGGGACCGCCGCCATCAGGCGCGGCGGTCCACTCGTCAGGGTCTGACGCCGACGCCCTCGACGGAGAGACCATTGCCACGCGAGGCGACATAAAGTTCGAGCGCCTTGAACTCTTCGGAGCCCGCCTTGAACGTTTCAGCTCGCGTATCCCGGACGCAACCGACAAAGCGCTGCTGCGAGGAAACGATGTCCGCATCCTTCAGGCGATAGACGGGAAAGCCGGACGTCTGCCCCTGGCTCAGGTGGTCGGCCCGGATGAACTTCCCGTAGTTGTTCTCGTGACAGCTTGCGCAGGACATCTCGAGCTGACCGTAGCGCGTGTAGTAGATGTCCTTGCCCTTCTGCCAATAGGAGGCCGCCGGACCGTCGATCGCCACGTTCTGGGCGATGCCACGAGACTGCAACGAGATGAGCGCCAGCGTGTCCTTCATCTTGCCGGAGGTGACGCCCCATTTTTCGAGGCCCATGCGCTCGGTCACACACTGGTTGATGTAGTCTTCCATGATCATCAGCTTGCCGGATTTTTCATCGACGCGCGGAAGAACGGCGCGCAGGCCCTTCATGCTCTCCGGCCCGTTGTGACAGCTGGCGCAGGACTCGCCTTTCGTCCCCATCGACTGGTTCCACAGGTCCCGTCCGCGGTCGGCGAAAACCATGCCGGGATTGTCGAAGTCATCCTTCTCCATCGCGCGGGTGTCGTCCTCGCGGAAGTGCCAACCCGACCAGATCGTATCGAAGGCGCCTTCGAGATGGGCAGGCGCCGGTGCGCGGGTCACCAGGGTGACCGGGCCGTCGTCCGTCTCAATCTCCAGCGTGTCCTCGACCGGGTCCGCACCAGCCGGGCCGGCAAGGCAAAGGCCGAGAACGGCGGCGAGTGTCGCTTTGCTGAAACTTGGCATGTCTGTCTCCTCCCTAGATCAACATGCGGCTCAGGCAACCCCGATCGGCTTCTTGTCTTCGTAAACGGAACCGTCGTCGTCGTACCAGGTGAACTTGAATTCGCCCGCGGCATCGACCTTGGCGGCGAACTCGAAGTACGGATTGGTCGAAACGGCGGGATCGATGGCGACATCGACGACATTGTTGCCGTTGAAGTCGCAGGTGAAGCGATTGATGATGGAGCGCGGAATGATCTTGCCGTCGGCGTCCTTGCGCTGACCGGATTCCATCTTGTGGCTGATCAGCGCCTTGATGGTCACGATCTCGCCAGCCTTGGCCGACTTCGGCACTTTCACACGCGGTTTTGCATCCGATGCCATGTTGTCTCTCCTCCTAAATCGATCAGCCGCCGCAGCCGCCGATGGTGACCTTCACGGTCGATTGCGCCTTCTTGATCGAGCCGTCCGCCATTTTGGCGTAGGCAATGACGTTCTGCGTCTTGGCGAGGCGGATGCGGGTCGCCACCGACTGGCTGCCGGCCGCCGGGCCGAACTTGAACGTCGCAACAGCCGGTTCCGGATTGCCTTCGGCGAGCAGCAGGATCGCCACCGCGCCGGGTGCGTCGACCGATACGGGAACGGTATTGCCGTTCTCGGCGATCTCCGGAGCCGTCAGGGTGATGCCGTCGCTCCCGGCCTCAGCGCCGCCGGTGAAGTCGTTCGTCAGGGCCTCGATGGCTGCCGCCGCAACCGGCAGCGGCAGGGCGAGCGCCGTGATGCCACCGATCCCGGCCAAAAGAACGTTTCGTCTGGTAAAGTTCATGTCTCACTCCTCTCGAACGTATCTCTGCATCACTCTTTGAGCGTGAGCAGGTACGCCACCACGTCTTCGATCTGTTGCGCATTCAGGATTGGCGGCAGGGGGCCTTCGGGCGCCTTGCCGGTATAGCCGTTGCCGGCCCGGACATAGCCGTCGGTCTTGTAGAACGCCGGCATGAAACTGCCCTGGAAGGTCATCTTTGCGTTGGCCACGATTCCTCGCAGCTGCGCTTCCGAGTAACGATCGGCGACGCCGTCGAGCGGTGGCGCGATGTTGCCCTGGAAAGACACTTCCGGAAGCTTGCCGATCTGATGGCAGGCCACGCAATTGCCGAGGGCATTGGTGGTCATCACCTTCACGCCGGCAACCGGATCTCCCGGCTTCCCGGACAGCGACATTTCGATGGCGCCTTCGTGAAATACGGTCGCGGATGGTGCGGTTTCGCTAAGGGCCGGCGTGGCAGCGGATCCCAAAACCGCTGTTGCCAGACAGAACTGCCATTTCATCCTCTCCTCCCTCTTCTCTCCTCGAGTACGTTAGCTTGACTGCCAATCCATAACAATAGCTCTATATATATATTTTTGAATAACCTTATAGCACTTTGATATTCATCAGGTTTTTTGACGTCACTGGTTCACTTGCCGGGCGAGAAATTTCTGAAAGTGCTCTCCGGAAGCATAGCCGTGATCGCGAACCCAGGTGAGCAGGGCGCTTGTGGTCCCCTTGCCGAAGGCGCCGGGCATCATGGCGACCGAGGCCTCCGCCGCCGTCTGATTCGGCTTCACGTCTTCAGGCAGGAAGATGAGCGTGGGGGTGAACATGACGCCCCAGCGCACGGCCATGTCCTTCTCCGGCAGGACCGTTCCGTCGAAGTCCGTCACCTCGACGTCGCCGAACAGGTTCATCTGCACGACGAAGTAGCTGTCACGGATGAGTTGGTCGATCTTCGGGTCGGGAAACACTTCCTCATGCATCCGGGTGCAGTAGATGCACCCGCGTTGTTCGACGATGACGAGGAGCCGCTTGCCTTCGCGATTGGCCTCGGCGAGGTCCTCGCGCATGTCCTTGAATGTCTCACGCAGCCAGGTCGGCTTGTGCAGTCCGTCGTCTCCGAGTTCCACGGCAGTGACCGGTGCGGAGACGAGCCCGACGATGGTCAGCAACGCGAGAGCGAAAAGCAGTCGTACCGGGTGCATGTGTCATTCTCCTCTCGATTACTTCAGCGTCGCCGACCAGTCGAAGTTCCGGATCAGGGCGTCGGCGATCAGGTTGACGGAATTGGTCGCGATCAGAATGCCGAAGATG